>JALRJE010000018.1 GCA_023268965.1 Crocinitomicaceae bacterium | reverse complement strand
CTTTAAACTAGATCCCGATGGCAACCCAGAAGGGGTCGTCATCAAAACTTCCAAAGACGCACACAAACTCATCGAAGAATTCATGTTATTAGCCAATCGAAAGGTTGCAGAGTTCCTATCTCCTAACAAGAAAGAGAAGGCGAACTTCCCCATGATTTACCGCGTTCACGATACCCCGGATCCGTCCAAAATGGAGCTCTTCTCCGTATTTATAGAAAAATTTGGCCACAAAGTAGACATCAACGATCCGCTCAATATTGCAAAAAACCTCAATGCGCTTTTTGAAGAAATCCGTGGTGAAAATGAATTTTCCTTGGTTCAATCTATGGCTATTCGCTCTATGGCTAAAGCCAGTTATGATACCACCAACATTGGCCATTATGGCCTTGCTTTTAAACATTATTCACATTTTACCTCGCCAATTCGAAGGTATGCTGATTTAGTTGTTCATCGGATTTTACAAGAAGAACTCACTACAAAAAAACACAAGTATGGCGCCGAACTTGGTGCCATTTGTCAGCGCATTTCAAAAAATGAGCGCAAGGCAGCTGAAGCCGAACGAGAATCGACCAAATTTTTCCAATCGCTTTATGCAATGGAGTTTGTTGGTGAGGTTTTTGAAGGAACCATCTCAGGTATTGCCGAACACGGTATGTTTGTCCGAATGGACGAAAACTTTTGCGAAGGAATGGTGCCTATGCAAGCAATCCCAGGCGATCGTTTTTATTTTGATCAAGAAAAATTTCAGTTGGTAGGTTCTAAAACCAAACGCACCTATCAATTTGGTGACCGCGTGAAGGTGCGAATCGATCAAGTCAGTACCAAAAAACGACAAATAGACCTTGAATTGGTTGTTGGTTAATGCTTTTCGAAATGAGGCTTTGAAAAACTAATACAAGAAATTGTTGTACGGGTATCTTATCTTAAAAATAGCTTTCACCTCTTCATATAACACTTCCTTGAGCTCCTCTACATTCTCTTTGTCAGTTGCCGAGATAAAGACACATTTGGTTTTGCCCATTTTTGACATCCAAGATTTTTGAAGGGACGCTAGTGTTCTGATGTCTTCTTCTGGTTCATTAAGTACCGCTAAGGGTGGCTGATACGCATCGATCTTATTGAAGACAATGATGGTGGGCTTTTCAGCGTTATCTATTTCGTTAAGTGTTTCATTCACGACATCGTAATGCTCTTCAAAATTAGGATGTGCAATGTCCAAAACGTGTACAAGTAAATCTGCTTCTCGAACCTCATCTAAAGTTGACTTAAAAGACTCCATGAGTTGTTGAGGAAGTTTTCTGATGAAACCAACGGTGTCTGTTAACAGCAAGGGCATGTTGTCTATGACCACTTTTCGAACAGTCGTGTCTAAGGTTGCAAAAAGTTTGTTTTCGGCAAATACGTCTGATTTAGAAAGCATATTCATGATTGTGCTTTTGCCCACATTGGTATAACCCACAAGAGCAACTCTAACCAGTTGTCCGCGATTGCTGCGCTGAACCGTCATTTGCTTATCGATATCGCGCAAGCGTTCTTTCATTAGCGCAATACGCTGCTGAATAATGCGCCGGTCTGTTTCGATTTGAGACTCTCCAGGGCCGCGTAAACCAATTCCCCCTTTTTGACGCTCCAAGTGTGTCCACATTCGTGTTAACCTTGGGAGCATGTACTGTAATTGAGCAAGTTCTACCTGTGTTTTGGCATGAAAGCTGCGAGCTCTACTTGCAAAAATATCTAGGATAAGAATGGTTCGGTCTAATACTTTGCACTCGAGTTCCCGCTCAATATTGCGCAATTGAGAAGGGCTGAGTTCGTCATCGAAAATAATTAATTCGATATCGAGGGCTTTCATGTATTGCTTGATTTCTTCGAGCTTTCCGGTTCCGACGTAGGTGCGTGGATTCGGGTAAGGTAGTTTTTGAAAGAACTTTTCTACGGTAATAGCACCGGCGGTCTCGGCCAAGAATTCGAGTTCATCAAGATGTTCTTGCGCCACCTCTTCGGAGGTTTCAGAAGTGATGACACCTACAAGTACGCAGCGTTCTTCAACGGCATCTACGGTTACGTGTCCTTGCATTAACGACGAAGGCCTTTAAGGTGGCTCACCACAAGATTGATGTTCTCATCTGTTTCTAATAGCGCATCCATGGCTGGCATAGCGCCTTTTCCGTTCTTGATGATTTGTGCAATCTGTGCATCCGAGAGCCGCGATGCACTGAGGTTTTTTGCGCCACTAGCGCCAAGCTTACCATCTTCGCCATGACACTGCGCACAATGCATGCTGTAAAGACTTGCGCCTTGCTCTGCGGGTGTCTGTTTGGTAAAATGATCTTGTCGTTGGGCTGATTCTTGACAGGAAACCGTTAGCCCTACCAAACAACTCAAAATAATGCTGTTCTTTAAAACCATCCTGCTCCTAATTCTGTACGAAACGGCCAAGGAATGAAAGCCACAACCAATATAAGCGCAAGGACATACCAAAGTTTAATGGCCTTGAATTTAGCTGCTGCATCTGCGCCTTTTTTGGACTTGCTATGCCCTATTGTGATGGCTATTATTGCTAAAAGCATTCCAGTGAGGTGTTCCATACCATAAAAACGATACATTGCTTGTTTCATCCATCCTTCTGTAAATTGAACTTTATCTGATAAGAAATATAAAATGATACCTAGCACCAACTGCGTATGAAAAGTAATCATGGTAAAGAGGTTCACCAAGCGGTGTTTCTTTTCGTAATTTTTTGCTGTAAAAGCATTGATAATGGCCAGGAGTAATAATAGAAGTGCGATCCAACGCAGTCCGGAGTGTGCAGAAACTAATACTTGCATATTCTTGTATTTAAGGGGTTAATCATTGAGTTTGAGAACAGCCAAAAACGCTTCTTGTGGTACTTCTACACGGCCCACTTGACGCATTCGTTTTTTACCTGCCTTTTGTTTTTCTAATAATTTGCGCTTGCGGGAGATATCTCCGCCGTAGCATTTTGCCGTTACATCTTTTCGGAGCGCTTTGATGGTTTCGCGGGCAATTACTTTAGCGCCAATAGCGGCCTGAATTGGTATTTCAAATTGCTGGCGCGGAATGAGCTCGCGAAGTTTGAGGCAAATTCTTTTACCGAGGTCAAATGCATTGCTGCGGTGAACCAAAGCCGAAAGTGCATCCACTTGCTCTCCATTGAGCAAGAGATCCATCTTGACTAAATCTGATTCTTTATAGCCAATTGGATGGTAATCGAAAGAGGCATAACCTCGAGAAACTGACTTTAGACGGTCGTAGAAGTCAAAGACGATTTCGGCAAGAGGCATTTCAAAGGTAATTTCGACGCGGTCTTGGGTTAAATATACTTGATTTTGAAGTTCTCCTCGTTTTTCGATACAAAGCGTCATGATGGCACCAACATATTCTGTTTTGGTAATGACCTGTGCTTTGATATATGGTTCTTCGATGCGGTCCATACCCGAAGGGTCTGGCAACTCGGAAGGGTTATTGATAATCGTGACTTCGTCTGGGTTTTTTTTCATGTAGGATTTATACGATACGTTCGGGACCGTAGTAATGACCGTCATGTTAAACTCTCGCTCGAGACGTTCTTGAATAATTTCCATATGGAGCATCCCGAGGAAACCACAGCGAAAGCCAAAGCCAAGCGCCGCTGAAGACTCGGGTTCAAACACCAATGAAGAGTCATTGAGCTGAAGCTTTTCCATCGAATAACGGAGTTCTTCGTAGTCTTCGGTATCTACCGGATAAATCCCGGCAAAGACCATAGGCTTTACATCTTCAAAACCTTTAATTGGTATCTCACATGGGTTATCGGAACTTGTAATGGTGTCTCCTACTTTGACTTCGTTTGCAGCTTTGATTCCTGAAATAATATAACCTACATCTCCTGCCCGCACCTCTGATTTTGGAGAAAGGTCCATTTTGAGAATGCCTATTTCGTCTGCATTGTAGTCTCGACCCGTATTTAAAAATCGTACTTTTTGACCTTTTTTTAAGACTCCATTCTTGACGCGGTAATAGGCAATGATGCCGCGAAAAGGATTAAATACGGAGTCGAAAATCATGGCCTGGAGTGGCGCAGATTCGTCGCCTTTGGGCGCTGGAATACGGTTAACTACCGCCTCGAGAATGAGGTCAACGCCAAGGCCGGTTTTGCCAGAGGCCTGAATGATATCTTTGAGGTCACAACCGATGAGTTCCATGATTTGATCAGAAACTTCTTCTGGCATTGCACCAGGAAGATCCATCTTATTGAGGATAGGAATAATTTCGAGGTCGTGTTCTAAAGCAAGGTACAGATTGGATATAGTTTGAGCTTCTATTCCTTGAGAGGCATCGACAATGAGCAGTGCGCCTTCACAAGCCGCAATTGAGCGCGAAACTTCGTATGAAAAATCGACGTGCCCTGGGGTGTCTATGAGGTTGAGAATGTAATCTTGACCATCGTGCTTGTAGCTCATCTGAATAGCATGCGACTTGATGGTAATACCGCGCTCGCGCTCGAGGTCCATGTCGTCGAGGGCTTGGGCTTGCATCTCGCGGTCCGAGATGGTTCCTGTAGTTTGGAGCAAGCGATCTGCTAGCGTGCTTTTGCCATGGTCAATATGGGCAATAATACAAAAATTGCGGATGTGCTTCATAGGTTGCAAAAATACAGAATCTATAGCACATAACAAGGTTTTGATTACACGTTCTTGACCGTAAATCTGTTGATATTTATTTCGGGGTCCAAGGGTGTTTTTTCGGTCATGTGTGCAACAAGTTCTCTTGCAAGCGTAGGTGCCATCATGTAACCTTTCGCGCCCAAACCATTGAATATAAATACATCCTTCCACTTTGGATGTGCCCCGATTAATGGTCTTCTATCTAAAACCGTTGGCCGCACACCTGCAAAATGGTCCACAACTTTTGGATGATACGTTCCTAACGATTCCAAATTAGCCAGCAATTCTTTTCTGCCTTCCTCGGTGGGGTTCAGTGTAGGATTATTCCACTCATAGGTAGATCCAACCCTATAGCGCTTGTCTCCATATGGCAAAACGAAACATTTTCGGTTCAAAGACTCATTTTCTGGTAAAATAGCGCTCTCTATCAACAAGGTTTGACCTTTCGTTTGTTCTAATGGTAGGTAACCAAAAGTTGGCTCCTCTTTTTGCAAATAACCCATACAAAAGACGACAAAATCGTATGTTTTGTCCTTGTATTTACGTAGTTGGGGTTGCCAGTATTGCGCTTCGAAACGCGTGCTCATTAGCAGCCCTTTTTCCTTAAAATAGGCGGCGTGGCTTTCGACCCATTTGGCTGCATCTATCCAAAATGCCTTTTTTACCCGCCCGCTACCAAAGGTATTTTTAGCGCTTTGGTGCTGAAGATCTTGAGGGCTCAGCTGTTCTAAGTAAGCCTGATAAGCGGGGTCTTTTTCTCTTTGCTCCCAAAGCTTGCGTTCTTGTTCAGATGAAAAAAACCTCCGGATGATCAACGGGTGGTAAAGTTTTACCCCTAATATTTTTTCTATTGCTTGATAAAATGCTTCTGCCTCTGGATGAAAATCATCTAGGCGCCAAGACTTATTCATACGCCGGAAAACCATCGGATTCACCATTCCTGCGGCAACGGCGCTCGAGTGATTGGTTCCTTGATCAATAATCTGAACCGCTATGCCTTTGGAGCGCAACTGATGCGCCATACATGTTCCTGCAATACCCGCGCCTATGATTAATGCCGTTTGTTTCATGTGTTATTTCGTAAATGCGAAACTAAGTAAACTAATCTGAATAGTTGGATCTACTGCTTTAATGGCTTTGGTCAAAGACTCCAATGTTGCACCGGTAGTAATGACATCGTCTACTATGAGCACATGGCGATAATTGGCTATTCGTGCGTTACCCACAAATAAATTCTGTACATTTTCCCAACGTCCAAAACGGTCGTTCGTGGTTTGGCTTGCCGTATGCTTGCGTTTATGGGCAATGCTTTTTAATATGGGCGCTCCCCATACATTCGAAATGCCCTGCGCCAATAATTCGCTTTGATTATAGCCCCTAGCAAACTTCTTTTTTGGGTGTATTGGGACCGCCACAATTGCGTCCACAGCCGATATTGGATGTGTTTGAAGTTGCTCAGCCATGTGTTCGCCTAGATAGATTCCCAGTGGTGCTTTGAAATCATACTTCAATGCCCGTATCAAAGACTGGCTCACCTTCCCTTTGCCATAAAAATACAAAGCGCAAACATGATGAACTTCTACTCTGTTCCAAAAAAGTTGATCTAAAATAGTCGGTTCTTTTTGCGCGTCATAAAATGTTCTTTCCAATCCTTCCCAGCATACCCAACATAAATAACGCTCCTGCAAAGCAAGTTCTTTATTGCAATGCAAACAACTATTTGTAAAAACCAAATGACCCAAGCCATCCGTGTAATTTTTAAGGATTAATCCGAGTTTTTGAATATAGGCACTCTTCATTTTTTAGATTTAACAATTTGCTGTTCAAAAGTGAAAATATTGTGAAGCACAATTTCAACGCTTTGTTGTTAACTTTATTGAGCTTTCTTTTCATACGAAATTTAATGCTTCGCACAGTCAATTTTCTTCAGAAAAATTATCAAATAGCAACGCAAAAACTTGTGAATATCTTTCCAAGCTCTGTTGAAATCCGCTGAAGGGTTTGTCAGTGAAAGGATTGCGCAGTTCAGTGTTGAAAACCGTGATTAAATGTTAATTTCTTTAATTGATTTGAGCCTGAATTTTAACAAATTTTGTAACCCTGATTTAATTTAAAATCTGCAACGCCAAAACCATGACAAAAACACTACACGAACCTATTCTCGAAGAAAACAAAAGCCGTTTCGTACTATTTCCAATTCAGCACGATGACATCTGGAGTTTTTATAAAAAAGCCGAGGCTAGCTTCTGGACTGCTGAAGAAATTGACCTCTCTCCTGACCTTATCGATTGGGAGAACAAACTCAATGACGACGAACGTCATTTCATTAAGCATGTGTTGGCATTTTTCTCTGCTTCTGACGGGATCGTTAATGAAAATTTAGCAGAGCACTTTCTCAATGAAGTACAATACACCGAGGCCAAATTCTTTTACGGTTTTCAAGTTGCAATGGAAAACATTCATTCTGAAACCTACTCCCTTCTCATCGACACCTATATCAAAGACACCCAAGACAAAAACTATCTTTTCAACGCTATCGATACCGTCGACTGCGTTCGCAAAAAAGCAGACTGGGCATTGCGATGGATAGACAAAGGTTCTTATGCAGAGCGCCTTGTTGCTTTTGCTGCTGTTGAGGGCATTTTCTTCTCCGGTTCCTTTTGTTCTATCTTTTGGCTCAAAAAACGCGGCTTAATGCCAGGCCTCTCTTTCTCCAATGAACTTATCTCTAGAGACGAAGGGCTACACTGTGATTTCGCCTGCCTACTTTACACCAAGCATTTAGTGAATAAACTGCCGAAAGAAAAAGTACAAGAAATCATTACACATGCCGTCGAAATTGAAAAAGAATTTGTTACCGACGCGCTCCCTGTTAAACTCATCGGCATGAACAGCGACCTCATGGGTCAATACATCGAGTTTGTTGCAGACCGCCTTCTTGTTGAGCTCGGAAACGACCGCGTTTACAACGCCACCAACCCTTTTGATTTCATGGATATGATTTCTATTCAAGGAAAAACCAACTTCTTTGAGAAACGAGTCGGGGAATACCAAAAAGCTGGAGTGCTAGCCAGCAAAGAAAATCAAGCGTTTAGCCTTGATGAAGATTTTTAAATCTAACCAAACCATTAATATAAGGAGCATATGTACGTTGCAAAAAGAGACGGAAGAACTGAGTCCGTTAAATTCGATAAAATTACTGCGCGCATCGTCAAGATGTGCTATGGCCTAGACCCACTTGTATCGCCTGAAGCTGTCGCCATGAAGGTCATTGAAGGCCTATTCGACGGTGTGAGCACAACAGAGCTAGACAACCTTGCTGCTGAAGTGGCAGCCGCCAAAACAATTGATCATCCAGACTACGCCTTGCTTGCTTCGCGTATTGCCGTTTCAAATCTGCACAAAGAAACGAAGAAGACCTTTTCTGAAGTCATGCACGACTTATACCACTATGTTGATAACAAAACAAACGAACCTGCTTCGCTCCTTGCAGAAGACGTTTATCAAATCATCATGGATAACAAAGAAGTGCTCGACTCTAGTATCATCTACGACCGCGACTTCCGTTATGACTACTTTGGATTCAAAACATTAACCCGCTCTTACCTCATGCGCCTTTACGGCAAGATCGTTGAGCGTCCACAACAAATGTTAATGCGGGTTGCCATAGGTATTCACAAAAATGATATCCAATCGGCCATCAAAACCTATAATTTGATGTCAGAAGGTTGGTTCACACATGCCACACCAACGCTCTTCAATTCAGGTACACCAAAACCACAAATGTCGTCTTGCTTCTTGCTCACTATGAAAGAAGACAGCATCAGCGGTATTTACGACACCCTCAAATCTTGTGCACAAATTTCACAATCTGCGGGCGGAATCGGCTTGTCTATCCACGATATCCGCGCAACCGGATCCTACATTAAAGGTACCAACGGTGCATCTAACGGAATCGTTCCAATGCTGCGCGTTTTCAACGACACCGCGCGCTACGTTGACCAAGGTGGAGGCAAACGCAAAGGTTCTTTTGCAATCTACATTGAGCCATGGCATGCCGATGTCTTCGATTTCCTTGACCTCAAGAAAAATCACGGGAAAGAAGAACAGCGTGCTCGTGACCTCTTCTACGCACTCTGGATTCCGGATCTTTTCATGAAGCGCGTCAAAGAAAACGGCGACTGGACCCTCATGTGCCCGCACGAATGCCCTGGTCTCTCCGATACACACAGTGCTGAATTCGAAGCGCTTTACACCAAATATGAGCAAGCTGGAAAAGGACGTAAAACAATCAAAGCGCAAGACTTGTGGTTTAAAATCCTGGAATCTCAGATCGAGACCGGCACCCCTTACATGCTTTACAAAGATGCTGCCAACGCTAAATCCAATCAACAAAACCTAGGTACTATCAAGTCTTCCAACTTGTGTACAGAAATTATTGAATACACCGCACCTGACGAAGTTGCTGTTTGTAACCTCGCGTCACTTGCCCTTCCAAAATTTGTAACAGAAGAAGGTACTTTTGATCACGACAAACTTTTTGAAGTTACGTATCAGGCAACAATTAACCTTAACCGCATTATCGATAACAACTTCTATCCAGTAGAAGAAGCGCGCAACTCCAATATGCGTCACCGCCCAATTGGTTTAGGCGTTCAGGGTTTAGCAGATGCCTTCATTATGCTCGGTTTCCCATTCGAATCAGAAGAGGCACGTGCACTCAACCGCGAAGTTTTTGAGACCATCTACTTTGCTTCCATGACCGCTTCCAAAGACCTCGCCAAAGTAGAAGGCCCTTACCAAACCATTAAAGGTTCCCCTGTATCGAAAGGAATCTTCCAATTCGATATGTGGGGTGTTACGCCAACCAACCGTTGGGAATGGGATCTCCTTAAAGCAGAAGTGAAAAAACACGGTGTTCGCAACTCCCTGCTTCTTGCACCAATGCCTACGGCATCTACGGCTCAAATCCTTGGTAACAACGAATGCTTTGAACCATATACTTCAAACATCTACACTCGCCGTGTATTGTCCGGCGAATTCATCATCGTCAACAAGCACTTACTCAAAGATCTCGTTCGTGAGGGCCTCTGGAATAAGGACATGCGTCAAAAAATCATGACTGCTAACGGTTCCATACAAAACATCCAAGAAATTCCGCAGCACTTAAAAGATCTCTACAAAACAGCTTGGGAAATCTCTCAAAAAGCTATCATTGAGCAAGCTGCAGATCGCGGTGCTTATATTTGTCAGAGCCAGTCTCTCAATATTTTCATGGAAAATGCCAACTTTGGCAAGCTCACCTCCATGCATTTCTACGGCTGGGAAAAAGGACTCAAAACAGGCATGTACTATTTGCGTACCAAAGCCGCAACCGATGCTATCAAATTTACTGTTGAGAAAACGGTCACAGAAGAGCCTAAAGCCGCACAAATTGTCGAAGACCAACAAGCAGCCATTGCCTGCTCTCTCGACGACCCAGACGGCTGTGAAATGTGTTCCGGATAGGATTATACTAATTCCGGTTCCGGATATCTTATAAAAAGGTCGGCAATTGCTGGCCTTTTTAATTATACCCCTTACCTTTGCACTTTCCAACTTATCATGACCCTTCAAAAACCTATTCAACGCGCCCTCATTTCCGTATTCTATAAAGATGGCCTAGCTCCCATTGTAGAAAAACTACATGCAAACCAAGTAGAAATTTTATCAACGGGTGGCACCCTTTCATTTATTCAAGAAATGGGCATTCCTGTCACAGCCGTTGAAGAAGTGACTAAGTTTCCTGAAATACTAGGTGGCCGTGTCAAAACTTTGCACCCTGCCATCTTCGGTGGAATTCTAAATCGCAGAGATTTTGCACCTGATCAAGCGCACATGGCTGAACACCAATTAGGCCCTATTGATTTGGTAATTGTAGACTTATATCCTTTTGAACAAACCGTAGTATCCGGCGCAACGCACAGCGACATTATCGAAAAAATCGATATTGGTGGCATCTCATTGATTAGAGCTGCAGCCAAGAATTATAATGACGTTCTCATTGTTCCGAGCGTTAAGCAATATTCCGAACTACTCGAAATACTCAACAACCAGGGCGCCACAACAAGTTTAGCACAACGCCAGGCATTTGCCGCCGAGGCCTTTCATGTGTCTTCTCACTATGACACCATGATTCATCAATATTTCATGGATGGCAAAAGCACCAATCTAAAAATTAGCGAAGAAATGCAAAGCCCGTTACGTTATGGTGAAAACCCGCATCAGAAAGGTGTTTTCTTTGGTGACCTCGAGGCATTATTTACAAAATTACACGGTAAAGAGTTGTCCTACAATAACTTACTCGATGTAGACGCTGCTGTACGCCTCATGTTAGAATTCAAGCAAGACGGGCCCACTTTCGCCATACTTAAACACAACAACGCTTGTGGCCTAGCTACTCGACCAACACTCAAAGCAGCCTATGAAGCCGCCCTAGCCGCCGACCCGGTTAGCGCATTTGGTGGAATTCTCATTGCCAATCAAAAAGTCGAGCTAGATACCGCTCTTTTAATCAATGACTTATTCTGTGAGGTGCTCATCGCTCCAGCTTACTCAAAAGAAGCTGTAGAACTTTTACAGTCCAAGAAGAACCGCATCATTTTAGTTCAAAATGACATTGAACTGCCAACGACGCTTGTTCGCAGCGCTTTAAACGGTTATTTAGTCCAAGATGCAGATATGGCCACTGAAGGCCCTGAGCAACTTGAGGTCAAAACTAAAATTGCACCAAGTACCGATGAAATTAACGATCTCCTCTTTGCAAACAAACTCGTCAAGCACACCAAATCAAATACCATTATTTTGGCAAAAGGGGGTCAGCTATTGGCCAGCGGCACTGGTCAAACTTCTCGTGTAGATGCGCTCAAACAAGCCATTCACAAAGCAAAATCATTTGGCTTTGATCTACAAGGCGCCGTGATGGCTAGTGATGCTTTTTTCCCGTTTCCCGATTGTGTCGAAATTGCTCATTTGGAAGGAATCAACGCAGTTATTCAACCAGGTGGTTCTGTTAAAGATGAATTATCCATAACTTATTGCGACGAAAATCAAATGAAAATGGTCTTTACGGGTGTGCGGCATTTCAAACATTAAATAAAACCGAGCTATTTTCATAAATATTAGCTACAAACGTAACCTTTGAAGGTCTTCTACGAATAAGAATAAATTACAAAAACTAATAAGCGCTTAACATGGGCCTTTTTAACTTTCTTACACAGGAAATTGCCATCGACCTCGGTACGGCAAATACCCTGATTATTTGGAACGACAAAGTTGTTGTCGACGAACCTTCAATTGTAGCCAAAGATATCCAAACGGGTAAAGTGGTTGCTATCGGACGCAAGGCGCAACAAATGCATGGAAAGACGCACAAACTCATAGAAACAGTTCGTCCACTTAAAGACGGCGTAATTGCCGATTTTCAAAGTGCCGAGCAAATGATCAAAGGCATGATCAAAATGATCAACCCTGGTCGGACGCTATTCAACCCTACACTACGTATGGTTATTTGTATACCCTCTGGTATTACAGAAGTAGAAAAGCGCGCTGTTCAAGACTCCGCAGAGCACGCTGGCGCCAAAGAAGTATACCTCATCCACGAACCAATGGCTGCGGCAATTGGTATTGGTATTGACGTTGAAGAACCGATGGGCAACATGATCATCGACATAGGCGGTGGTACATCTGAAATTGCCGTAATTGCCCTTGGTGGTATTGTATGTGACAAATCTATCCGAATTGCTGGTGACGACTTTACCAGCGACATCGAAGAATATATGCGTCGTCAACACAATATCCTAGTAGGAGAGCGTACTGCCGAGCAAATCAAAATTGAAGTGGGTGCCGCTCTACCCGAACTAGAAAACCCTCCTGCAGATTTTGCCGTTCGCGGACGAGATCTCATGACCGGTATTCCGAAAGAAATCATGGTTTCATACCAAGAAATTGCGCACGCGCTCGACAAAACCATTTCTAAAATCGAAGAAGCAATTTTGAGTGCACTAGAAATGACCCCTCCAGAGCTGTCTGCTGATATCTATAAAACAGGTATCTACCTTGCTGGTGGAGGCTCCATGCTTCGTGGTCTCGACAAACGAATTTCAGCCAAAACCAAACTACCCGTTCATATTGCCGAAGATCCGCTAAGAGCCGTAGCACGAGGTACGAGTATCGCACTTAAAAATATCGATAAGTATCCTTTCTTAATGGGCAGATAAATATCAGGTGTCAAGGCATGCTTCATTCCAAAGCACGCTCAATTTCTTGGCGATATTTGTCAACGAGTTCTGTATAGGCCTCTCCTGTTGCTGGCCCGCTAAAGCCTGTATGAATAGCGATAATTTTACCTTGTTGATCCACCAAAATAGAGGTTGGAAAACTCATGATACCATTTAGCATTGGAAAGCGCGCGGAAGCAGCGTCTTTACTCGATGTGCCCGCCAAATACACCGGATAATTTACTTTCATCGATTTAATCCATTGTTTTAAGCGCATTCTTTGTGTTTTGGTGTCAGTGCCGACTTCAAAAGCTAAAGCCACTACATGAAGCCCTTTACTTTCGTATTCGGCATGTAGCGCTTGCAGTAATTTGGTCTCATCCAAACAATTTGGACACCATGTTCCCATTATTTGAATAAGCGTGAGTTCTTTTTGGGAAGAAAAATCGATTGTTTCCTTTCTCCCATTCATTTTGATGAGCTCTTGCAGCACAACAGGCTCATCTCGCTTGATTAAGTAGGTTAGGCTGCTTTCGTCGCGCAATTGAACTGTTGAGTCGCGATAAGCGGCAAAAGGAGCGTTGTGGGATGCGCCGCTGTAAAAATTACCAGTCATTTGATCTGCACTTTGCAGTGTAGCATCAACTACAAATGCCCAATACCCTGTGTAAGTTTGTAGATGAATGGCATTGCCAACTACATGCCCATTAAGATAGCGGTAGTCTCCAGTTTCACTCAAAAAGCTACCCGTTACGAAATTACCCATCTTTTGTTCAAATACACCCACTAAAACTTCCTCATTCGTTGTGCCAGGATTAAAAACAACTCTCCATTTACCTGATATATTGAGCTGGCTTAAAGCAGGATCGGGCTGTTTCAAAATGCCATTATGAAGATGAATAGGATAGCGAACCGGAACTTTTTTATTATAATTGATCCACCAGCCTCTAGCCTCTGACCAATCCTTTTCAAAAGCCACTCTCCATTCCGCATCTTGGGCCGGAAATTGATAAATGATGGTGTCGCCTATCCGTTTTTTTACGGATAATTGGTACACTTCTTTGCCATTGTAAATGGTAATAGGGGCTTTCGGATTCTTCATTGCTAACGATGCGCTCACTTGAATTTGCAAGCGGTCATTGAGTTGAATCTCAGCAATAAGCGGCACCACTTTTGCGTTTTGTGTAAAAACAAACTGCGCTTGGAAAAGGATGACAAATGTACAAATAGCGTATCGCATGGCTTCAAATAGCATTAAGATGAATCACGAAATTAAAAGAAATAAGCTATCTTGCTCAGCGCATGCAACTTTTTCAAAATATATTACGTCAGTGCTAAGGAGTTATGGATGAACAAGAACTCATACAAGGTTGTGTTGCTGCTCGTCCAAAGGCTCAAAAAGCGTTGTTTGACATCTATGCCCCAAAGCTTTACGTCGTGTGTTTGCGTTATTTAAAAGATCAAATGCGTGCACAAGACATCTTGCAAGATACCTTTGTTAAAATATTTGCCAATATCGGCCACTATAAATCGGAGGGGTCTTTTGAAGGTTGGCTCAAAAGAATAGCAGTCAATACCTGCTTAGACCAACTTCGTAAAGACAAAAAATTACTTATGGATGTATCCATTGACGACGTCAGCCACAAACTTTCTACCGATAGTTTTAGCGCTGAAAAACTCATGGCCGACGACCTCCTCAAATTGATACAAGCCCTGCCAGAAGGTTACCGCACTGTTTTTAACCTCTTTGCAATAGAAGGTTACTCACATCAAGAAATTGCTCAGCAACTAGGCATTTCTGAGAGCACTTCCAAAACACAGTACTTGCGCGCTAGGGCCTATTTGAAAGACCGTATAGAAAACATTGAATAAATGACCCAAAAAGACAACATAAAAGAACTCTTTGCCAAAGGCCTCCAAGACCACCAAGTCTCGGTAGACCCTGCATTGTGGTCGTCTATTTCTTCGTCTATTGGAGCTGGCGGTGCCAAAGCAGGTCTCGGTATTTTAACTAAAGTGCTTATCGGTGTGGCTGCTAGTTCTATCGTTGGTGTGGCTGTTTACTTAATGGTCCAAACAGCTCAAACAGAACCTAAAAAAATAAATCAAGAGCAAAAATTCAATACACCTCAGCCCAACAAAAACCCTTCTAGACCAATACAAACAGAAAGCAGTATAAAGTCAAGCACTGCTCATCAAACCAGCGTAGAGGTGCATATTCCTCCTACAGACAACTCCCCGCTTGATAATCAGCCTACTCAAAATCAAGTGGTATCTGTTCAAGATGCCATCACTCTGCCACCTGTTTTACAAGATCATTTACTTTCAAATTCTATTGTTCCTACTCAAAATCCTAAACCTGCTCCATCACAAAGTGCCAACACCTTGCTTACAACGCCTACAAGCACACAAAATCAGGTTGTAAATCAAGTACAAGAAACTGAAAAGCCTATACGCATTGTACTTCCAAATGTCTTTACCCCTAATGGTGACGGGAAAAATGAAACCCTCCAAGTCGACTGGAATGAATTCGAGGTCTTAGACTTCAGCATTGTGGTTTTGGATACCAAAAACAATGTCGTATTCAAAAATAACGATCCGAATTTCCAGTGGAATGGTACCAGCCAAGGCGGTGAAAAACTTGCTGCAGGCTATTATATCTATTTTGTAACCGGCCTACTCAATGGGCAGCAGTGGCAGCAATCGAGCAGCTTACAAATCCAATACTAAAATATTTGCGTAATTTGGTGCATGCATCAAATCTATTGCATTACAAACGGAAACAAAAAAATCAACGCCAAAAACAAACAAACTTTAGCCGCGTTGAAGCATCAGTTTGGCGAACAATTTCATCTATACAAGAGCCCTAATGCTAAAGCCGCGCTCGCTTATATTCATTCCTTAGAACAAGATTGCACACATTTACTTGGTGTTGGTGGCGACGGCACTTTTAACGTGCTCATCAATGGTGTTTGTTCGCATCCAAATCCTATATTTCAACCAATTCTTGGCATCCTTCCAAATGGTACTGGCAATGATTTTTACAGATCGGCTGGGTTTATTCAACCGTATGACTTCATCAACAACATCAAAAGTGGTTCATTTGAACATTTCGATATTGGCATTCTAGAAACCGCCAATGAAAAACGCTATTTCGCGAATATCGCTGATATTGGTTTTGGAGGTGCAGTGGTATTAGAATTATTGAAATTTCGAAAACATTTTGGCCCGAACTTTTCTTATGGCCTGGCTATTGTAAAGACCTTTTTAAAGTATAAAAGACCCATTGTCGAGCTACAAACCAAAGATTTCTCTTATTCTGGCGAACTACTTTTAGCAGCATTCTGCAATGGAAGTATTTTTGGTGATGGCCTACATATACACCCCGATGCGCAAATCAATGATGGAAAGCTCAAGCTCACCCTTTTAGGAAAAATCTCATTACTTGATTATTTGAGCAATGTGCTTAAGGTCAAAAGAGGAAAGAAAATCAAACACCCAGAAGCACATTATTTACAAATTTCCTTACCCATTTCTTTGCGGGGCGTAGCAGCACATTTACACGCCGAAACCGATGGGGAGTATATGGTAGGGCGTGAATTCAAGATAGATCTTTATCCGGGGAAGTTAAAATTACTTCCATTTACCCAACGCTAGTTTGTTTATCTTTGAATCGAGATGAAAAAAAGCATCATCATAACTGCTGGCGGAATCGGAAAGCGCATGGAAACAGAGCTTCCAAAGCAATTTTTGCTCCTTGGAGGCAAACCTGTTTTGATTCATACTTTGGAGCGATTCTATGATTACGACCCAACGGCTCAGCTGATCATAACACTTCCCAATGAATGGATGAGTTATTGGAAGGGTTTATTATTGGCGTTTCAAATACATATTCCACACGAATTGGTTGATGGTGGACAAGAGCGCTTTCATTCTATTCAAAATGCACTAAAGCTCTGCACGGGGGATCAAATTGGCATTCACGATGGCGTGCGGCCGCTTGTGAGCAAGAGCACTATCGAAAGGTGTTTCTCTGGACTTCATGCAGCAGCAGCTGTTGTGCCGGTCATAAGGCTGAAAGACTCTCTTCGTGAAGGAAATTTAACCAGTTCTGAGTATGTAGACAGATCGAAGTATTACCTAGTGCATACACCGCAGTGCTTTGAGGCACAAACGCTCAAGCAAGCATATTTGCAAGCATACGAACCCGCTTTTACAGATGATGCAAGTGTTGTGGAATCCACAGGAATCCGACCGCTTCTTGTAATGAGCAACGAAGAAAATATTAAAATTACCAGCCCCATCGATTTAAAAATCTTAAGCGCACTCCTAGAAGCATGAATTTAATCGCTCCACCTGCTTTACAATCTGGCGACCTCGTTTATCTATGTGCTCCTGCCAAAGCAATAGAAGAATCATATATACTTGCAGCAGAAAAATGGCTAACTCATATTGGTCTTCGTTCTATTAGAAGTAAAAATTTAACGGGAAGGCACCATTATTTTTCAGGATCAGCGTATGAGCGCTTGGCAGATTTACAAGAGGGTATTGATCATCCTGAGGTAAAAGCAATTTGGTGTGCGAGAGGTGGCTACGGAAGCGTTCAGCTCGTAGATAACCTACAATGGGCATCATTCATAAGGGAACCGAAATGGTTGATCGGATTTTCGGATATCTGTGTTCTGCATCATAAAATTCAGTCGGTAGGCATACAAAGTATGCATGCAACAATGGCGCTCAACATTGAAAAAAACAGTGCTGCGTCAAAAACCCGGCTCAAGGAACTTCTATTCGGTGAGAAGACACCATTTGCTATTGCTCCTCATCGTCAAAATAAATTTGGGAAAGCGTCTGGTGTCTTAATTGGTGGAAATCTAAGTATCATATACAGTATGCTCGCCACACCTGAACGCTATGATTTTAGCGGCGCCATTTTATTTATTGAAGATTTAGCCGAACATCTCTACCACATAGACCGCATGCTATATGCGTTACGCAAAAATGGGGCCTTGGCACAAATCAGCGGACTTATTATTGGTGGCCTAACAGATTTAGAAGACACCGATATTCCATTTGGCAAGGCAGTCGAAGAACTTATTTTAGCACATTTCAACTATCGTAAAATTCCGATTTGCTTTGATTTTCCAGCAGGACATATTGACGATAATCAGGCCCTCTTACTCGGGGCAAAGGTTGAATTGGAAGTGAGTGAGCTCCAATGTTTGCTAAGCTATCTATAATCGTTCTAAATAGCTTGATTAAAGAGATTATATTAGCAACATTTGTTACAATTTAATTGTTGTTGACTTAACTTTGCATCACGACAAATGATAGCTTCTTATGAGTAACTCTGTAATTTTTAAATCTTCTATCGGTAAAAAGGTCTTTATGGCCCTAACCGGTCTTTTCTTGTGCACGTTTTTGGTCGGCCATTTACTTGGAAACCTACAACTTATTCTCAAAACTGGAGAAGAGGGGCGGCGAGCATTTAACGAATATGCTTACTTCATGGGGCATAATCCATTTATCAAAATTCTCTCTTACGTCACTTATGCAGCTGTCCTCATTCATATCATTGACGGTTTTGCACTCACCATTCAAAATAAAAAAGCACGGCCAATCCCCTATGCCAAAAACAATCCGAGAGCTAACTCAAGCTCAGCAAGCCGCAGCATGGCCATCTTAGGTACGCTTATTTTAGTATTCCTAGCAACACACATGGCCAATTTCTGGTGGAAGATGAAAATCAAAGAAGATGTGCCGCTCCATACATACAAACTAGAAATGGACAATCCAATGATGGGTGCTGCCAATGCAGAACTATATTACACCCATGTTCCGGGTATTCAACCTATTCCCAAAGACAAAAACAATGTGATAGAAAAAGGCACTGATCTCTATATCAAAGGCACCAATGTTAAAGTTGCTGAAGGCTACAGAGACCTTCACGGTTTAGTCATGGATTTCTTTAATAAAAGTAAAAACAAAGGCGCGCTTTTTGCCGTATTGTTTTACGTGATTTCAATGATTGTATTGGGCTACCATCTGTTACATGGTTTTCAAAGTGCCTTCCAATCTCTTGGTATCAACCATCCCAAATATACCCCATTGATCAAAATGATTGGAACTGGCTTTGCGGTTATCGTTCCGCTTCTATTTGCGATCATCCCTGTTATTATTTACATGAACAACTAGGAATTAGGCTATGTCAACATTAAATTCGCGCATTCCAGAGGGTCCAATCTCAGAAAAGTGGACCAATCACAAGAATAACATGAAATTGGTTGCGCCAAACAACCGTCCAAAACTCGATATTATCGTGGTCGGAACAGGTTTGGCAGGCGCCTCCGCTGCAGCTTCTTTAGGTGAAATGGGTTACAACGTTAAAGCGTTTTGTTTCCAAGACTCACCGCGTAGAGCACACTCTATTGCCGCACAAGGCGGAATCAACGCCGCAAAAAATTACCAAAACGATGGCGACTCCGTATACCGCCTGTTTTACGATACCATCAAAGGTGGTGATTACCGCGCACGCGAGGCCAACGTTTATCGGCTTGCCGAGGTGTCGAGCAATATCATCGACCAATGCGTTGCACAGGGCGTCCCATTTGCGCGCGAATACGGAGGGCTTTTAGACAACCGCTCATTTGGCGGAACCCAAGTTCAGCGTACCTTTTACGCTGCGGGCCAAACAGGTCAGCAACTTTTATTAGGTGCTTACTCAGCACTCTCTCGTCAAATTGGCCTTGGCCGCGTAAAAATGTATCACCGTCATGAAATGATGGATCTTGTCAAAATCGATGGCAAAGCACGCGGAATCATAGCTAGAAACCTCATTACTGGCGAACTCGAGCGCCATGCTGCACATGCCGTTGTAATTGCCTCTGGTGGCTACGGAAATGTATACTTCTTGTCTACCAATGCTATGGGTAGCAATGTATCTGCCGCTTGGAAAGTACACAAAAAAGGGGCGCATTTCGCCAATCCTTGTTTTGTTCAAATTCACCCAACGTGCATTCCTGTACACGGCACCAACCAATCAAAGCTCACCCTTATGTCTGAGTCATTGCGTAACTCAGGGCGCATTTGGGTTCCTAAGAAAAAAGAAGATGCTGAAGCAATCCGCGAGGGTCGCCTGAAGCCCACACAAATTGCAGAAGAAGACCGCGATTTCTTTTTAGAGAGACGCTACCCCGCATTCGGTAATCTTGTACCACGCGACGTAGCCTCAAGAGCTGCTAAAGAAAGATGCGATGCTGGTTTTGGAATCGAGGCTAATGACACCAATGAGGGCGTTTACCTAGATTTTGCAACAGAAATTCAAAATAAAGGCCGTCAGTCTGCTTATGCATTGGGTGATCACAACCCAAGCGACGAAAAAATCTTGGAACTCGGTAAAAAATGGATCCAAGAAAAGTATGGCAATCTCTTCAAAATGTACCAAAAAATCACTGACGAAAATCCATACGAAACGCCTATGAAAATTTATCCAGCGGTTCACTACACAATGGGTGGTGTTTGGGTAGATTACAACCTTCAAAGTAGCATCGAAGGCTGCTTTGTAACCGGTGAAGCAAATTTTTCTGACCACGGCGCTAATCGCCTAGGTGCATCGGCACTCATGCAAGGCCTTGCAGACGGATACTTCGTTTTGCCTTATACCATTTCTAATTACCTTGCTGATGATATTCGAACAGGAAGTATAGCTACTGATGCCCCTGAATTTGAACAAGCAGAGGCAGAAACAAAAGCGAGCATTGACCGTCTCCTTTCCAATAAAGGCAGCAAATCTGTTGATCACTTCCACAAGCGCTTGGGTCTCATCATGTGGAACAAAGTAGGTATGTCTCGTGACGAAGCAGGCTTAAATACTGCCATTACAGAAATTGCTGCATTGCGCGAAGAATTCTACAAAGATGTATATGTGCCTGGCGATGCCAATGAAATGAATATAGAACTTGAAAAAGCGCTGCGCGTTGCAGACTTAATTGAGTTGGGGCAGCTCATGGCCGTAGATGCTTTAAATCGTTTGGAGTCTTGTGGAGGGCATTTCCGCGAAGAATATCAAGATAGCGAAGGGGAAACACTTCGAGACGACGAAAACTTTAAATATGTGGCCGCCTGGGAATACCAAGATGGCGACGCAACAAAAGCAGTCCTTCATAAAGAGGAGCTCAACTACGAGTTCATTAAAATTGCAGCACGCAACTATAAATAAATAGATATGGCTTCAAAATTTATCAATATTACGCTCAAAATCTGGAGACAAAAAAATACCAACGCCAAAGGTGGTATTGAAACCTACAGTCTAGATAAAGTATCTACGGATAGCTCATTTTTAGAAATGCTCGACCAATTGAATGAGCAACTCATTAATGAGCAGAAGGAACCTGTAGCATTTGACCACGATTGTCGAGAAGGTATTTGTGGAATGTGCTCCCTTTACATTAATGGTCGTGCACACGGTCCACAGAGTGCAACCACAACATGCCAATTACATATGCGCAGCTTCAACGATGGAGATACGATCTATGTAGAGCCATGGAGATCTCGCGCGTTTCCAATTGTGAAAGATTTAGTCGTTGACCGTTCCGCTTTTGACCGCATTCAACAAGCTGGCGGATTCGTCTCAGTAAATACTTCTGGGCGCACTATGGATGCCAACGCCATTCCTATTCCAAAAGCAGATGCTGACAAAGCTTTTGAGGCCGCTGCATGTATTGGTTGTGGTGCATGTGTTGCAACTTGTAAAAATGGCTCTGCAATGCTTTTCGTTGGTGCAAAAGTATCACAATACGCACTTTTACCCCAAGGTAAAGTAGAAGCTAAAGACCGTGTACTAAATATGGTGCGTCAAATGGACGAAGAAGGATTTGGTAACTGTACAAATACTGGTGCCTGCGAAGTAGAGTGCCCTAAGGGTATTTCCTTAGAGAATATCGCTCGTATGAACCGTGAGTTTTTAGGCGCTTCGCTTACTTCCACTAAATAGGTGTTTTTTAACCCAACAAAAAAGGGCGGTCAATGACCGCCCTTTTTTTATATTAGATAATATCTGTAAGATTTATTTGAGTTGTTGACCTTCTTTTTTGTACCAGCCTTGGTTGTCTTTAACCTCGACAGGAACATTAGATTTTGCACTTAAGCGATTTTGAGTCCGCATCCAAAAATAAAAGCCAAAAAAACCAAGTAAAATAAGTGCGGTATTAAAGTAATTTTGGATCATTTCGAAAAAGCCAAAAGACCATTGAAATACGTCACCAATTTTGTATACGAAGTCTGTCCAAGTCATGTTGTGTTCTTTTATATTACAAAGGTACTACAAATTTCAATAAAAATATAAGTGAGCTAAATTTCTCCCATTAAGGCGAGCGTTTCTTTGGCTGCAGCCTGTTCAGCCTCTTTCTTAGAGTTGCCTTTGCCTTTGCCGTAGATGGACTGATTGATTTGCACACTCATTTCATACACGACCTTGCCTTCTATGATTTGCTCATTGGACAGAATAAATGCCAATGCTAATTTCTTGCGTTGGCACCATATAAAAAGAGCTGATTTAAAATCCAACTCCTCCTCCAAAAGTTTATTTAAGTTCAGGTGCTTTTTGAAAACCGTATTTTGTAAAACTTTTTGTGTCTTTTCAAAGCCTCCATCCAAATATATTGCTCCAATTAATGCTTCAAAGGCATTGCCTTCTAGACCGGCTAAATTGATACTCCTGCCTTGACTATAAATTAGGTGTTTACGTATACCCATGCGCTCTCCAATTGCAGAAAGAGATTTGCGGTTTACGATTCTCGATTTAATTTTTGTGAGCTGACCTTCGTCTATTTCGGGGTATTTATGATACACAAAAGAAGCAACAACAGCATCTAAAATAGAGTCTCCTAAAAACTCTAATCTTTCATTGGCAGCCAACTGTTCGTGATCAGTTAGCGAACTTTTATGCGTCAGGGCCTGTATAAAAAAAGAAATGTTTTGTGGTTTATACCCAAACTGCGACAACACAAAACGAATAACAAGTAGCTCTTCGTTTGATTTTCTTTTTTTGAAGAGGGGTATTTTAAGCAAACTTAGCCTTTATATTTCTTTACAATTACAGAGGTGTTGTGGCCTCCAAATCCAAAAGTATTGGATAATGCTATATTTACTGTACGGTGTTGTGGTTGATGAAAAGTAAAATTGAGCTTAGGGTCGAGCTCGGGATCGTCGGTAAAGTGATTAATAGTGGGTGGAACTATATCGTTCTGGACTGCTAAAACACACGCTACAGCCTCAATAGCGCCTGCGGCACCTAGGAGGTGACCCGTCATGGATTTAGTAGAACTAATGTTTAGCTTGTAGGCGTGGTCTCCAAATACATGTTGAATGGCTTTTATCTCTGCGATGTCACCGAGCGGTGTTGAGGTTCCGTGCACATTAACGTAGTCGATTTCAGAAGGGTTTATTTCTGCATCTTCTAGCGCAGCAAGCATTGTGTTGCGAGCGCCAAGGCCTTCAGGATGCGGAGCGGTCATGTGGTAGGCGTCGCCTGACATACCGCCGCCAATGACCTCTGCGTAAATTTTTGCGCCTCTTTTGATGGCATGCTCATATTCTTCGAGAATTAAACAGCCAGATCCTTCACCGAGTACAAAACCATCTCGATCGAGATCGAAAGGTCGAGAAGCAGTTTGCGGTGAGTCATTGCGGGTAGATAGTGCTTTGAGCGCATTGAAGCCGCCCATGCCCATCTCGTTGACACCTGCTTCGGAACCACCAGTTACAATAGCATCGGCTTTGCCTAAACGAATGAGGTTGAAAGCATCAATGATTGCATTGGTGGCAGATGCACAGGCAGAGACACACACGTAATTTGGGCCTCGCAAACCATATTTAATTGAAATATGACCTGACGCAATATCTGCAATCATTTTTGGGATAAAGAACGGGTTGAAGCGCGGTGTGCCGTCTCCACTGAAATATTCTCTAGCCTCTTCTTGAAAAGTTTTAAGACCCCCGACACCAGAACCCCAAATAACACCAATACGGTCTAAATTTGGATTTGACTCAAGCAAAGCAGCATCTGCCATAGCTTCCGTTGCGGTAACTATGGCATACTGCGAAAATTGATCTAGCTTGCGAGCTTCCTTTTTGTCGATGTGGTCTTCCACATTGAAATCTTTTAGTTCACATGCGAATTGTGTCTTGAACAAGGCGGCATCAAATTGTTTGATTGGTGCAGCGCCACTTTTACCTGCCAATAAAGCATCCCAATACTCTTGTACTGTGTTACCTATTGGCGTAAGCGCACCAAGACCTGTTACAACAACTCTTTTTAATTGCATACCCGTTAACTAAAAGAAAATGTGGGAATTGTTAAACGTTTGCTTCGATGTAAGCAACAGCGTCACCAACTGTTTGGATACCTTCTGCTTTATCGTCTGGAATAGATATATTGAATTGTTTCTCGAATTCCATGATTAACTCGACTGTGTCAAGAGAATCGGCACCCAAGTCATTTGTAAAGCTAGCTTCGTTCGTTACTTCACTTTCTTCAACATTCAGTTTATCTACGATGATCGCGATAACTTTAGCTTTGATATCAGACATTTTTTAAATTTTAAAGGTTTCAGCTTGCAAAGAAAAAAACTATCGCCCAATAAACAAAACTTATCTCCATTTAATTTATCAACACTTTGTGGCTCAAAGCCGAGGAATCATACACTATGCTTAACTTTATAGCCGAAATGCAGGAACAATTAATTCTTTTTATTTCTGGAGGCGGTAGTAATGCGCGGCAAATAATTCACTATTTCAAAGAAAATGAACGTGTTAAGGTGGTTGGTGTACTCTCCAGTAAGCCTAATTTACAAATGGAAACTTTTTGTGACGAGCAGAAAATTTCATATCTCCATATACCTGGAAATAATTTTGAAAGTTACTTGCAGTTCTGTTCTGAACTTCGTGCGAGCTGGATCATTTTAGCGGGCTTCCTTAAAAAAATACCTTCCGCTTTGCTCAGCGCTTTTCCGGATAGAATTATTAATATACATCCAGCGCTATTGCCAAACTATGGTGGAGCTGGTATGTATGGTCAATACGTTCATCAGGCGGTATGCGCGGCAGAAGAAACTTTTAGTGGTATTACTATTCATCTTGTCAATGAAGAATTTGACAAAGGTAAATTACTGTTTCAGCATGCAATTGCGCTCAAGGCAAAATCAACTGCATTGGAGATTGAGCAAAAAGTACGAACACTTGAATTATTGCATTACGCAAAAGACCTCGACACTTATATCAGAAGCACTAGACGATAGCGCGCTCTAAAAGTTGTGCGAACCTGAAACAATCTTCATAAGAATTATAAAGTGGTGCAGGCGCTATTCGTATCACATTTGGCTCTCGCCAATCCGCTACAACACCCATATTGGTAAGCCGATCAAATAACTGCTTTCCTTGTCCTTTCGCCAAAATAGATAATTGCGCGCCTCGTTCAAGCGGGCTCCCCGGTGTAATTAGCTCAAAAGAACACTTTTCTTGGTTTCTTTGGGACACATCTCGAATTAAAAAAGCCAGAAAAGCGGTCAGTTGATCTCTCTTTTGCCCAATGCGATCCATGCCCGCTTCTTCAAAAATTTCAAGTGACGCTAAGTGTGCGGCCATGCCTAATACTGGTGCATTACTTAACTGCCAGCCCTCTGCTCCGGCAATAGGGTCAAAACCAGGGTTCATCTGAAAACGATCGGCTTTATTATGGCCCCACCAACCGGCAAAGCGAGGTAAAGACTTATTGTTTGCATGGCGTTCGTGAACAAATAAACCTGAAACTCCGCCTGGCGACGAATTCAGGTATTTATAACCACACCATGCTGCAAAATCGACATTCCAATCGTGAAGAAAAAGATTGACATTGCCGGCTGCATGTGCCAAATCAAAACCAACTACTGCACCTACAGCATGACCTGCCGCCGTAATTTTCTCAAGATTAAAAAATTGGCCCGTATAATAATTGACTCCGCCGATCATCACCAACGCTAATTCATCGCCGAGCTCCTCGATTTTTTGAAGAATATCCGCTTCGTGAATCAAATGTTCACCTGGCCTTGGGCCAACCTCAACTATAGCATCTGACGATAAGCCATGAAATGCTACCTGAGATTCCAAAGCATATTGATCACTCGGAAAAGCTTTTGCTTCGCAAAGAATTTTTACGCGTTTACCTTGAGGCCTGTAAAAAGAGACCATTAAGAGGTGTAAATTAGTGGTAAGCGAGTGGGTAATAACGACTTCAATTGGCAATGCACCAACAATTTTTGCCGCCATTTCTGTTAAATTTTCATGGTAGGAATACCAAGGTCTTTTGGCTAAAAAATGACCCTCCACTCCAAAATATGCCCAGGCTTCTAATTCTTCTTGAACATACTTTGCTGCAGTTTTAGGTTGAAGGCCTAGAGAATTTCCCGTAAAATAAACGGGGTCCTTGCTATGAAATGTTGGAAAATGAAAGCGCGAACGAAACCCCGCAAGAGGGTCAATCTGATCTAAACCTTGTGCGAAGGATAAGCTGTTTTCAAACATCATATAAGCGGCTTTATTCGTAACTTTACTGCCACAAATATACACAAGAATGAAGACTCCCTTTCCTATCGACCGCAGCCGTTCATCAGAATTATTCGAAGCCGCTAAAGGATATTTTCCGGGCGGTGTCAATTCTCCTGTTCGTGCTTTTCAATCGGTTGGTGGAACGCCCCTTTTTATTGCCAAAGGTAACGGCGCGCAAATTTGGGACGAAGACGGCAATGAATTTATTGACTTTTGCTGCAGCTGGGGGCCACTCATTCATGGCCACAATCACCCATATGTCTTCGAAAAAATTGTCGGGACACTCCAAAACGGTGCCAGTTTTGGCGCGCCAACGCGCAAAGAAAATGAGTTGGCGGCTTTCATGCTCCAAAGACTCCCTTTTATCGATAAAATCCGATTTACCAGCTCTGGAACAGAAGCAGTAATGAGCGCCCTGCGGTTGGCTAGAGGAGCAACTGGCAAAAATAAAATTCTCAAGTTTGAAGGTTGTTACCACGGGCATGTCGATGCGCTCTTGGTTAAGGCCGGTAGTGGCTTAATTACTTTTGGGACCTCATCTAGCGCTGGAGTACCCGAATCTTTTGCCAATGAAACACTTGTCTTGCCACTCAATAATACAGAAGCCCTTCAGGCCTGCTTTGAAACACAACACCAAGATCTAGCCGCCGTCATCATTGAGCCTATTCCTGCAAATAACGGACTGCTCTTGCAAGATAAAGCGTTTCTCAACTTACTGCGGGCCTTGTGTACAAAATATGGTGTCCTTCTCATTTTTGATGAGGTCATCTCCGGATTTAGAGTAGCTTTTGGCGGAGCAGCTGAACTTTTTGGCATCAATCCCGACATTGTGACCTATGGAAAAATCATTGGCGGCGGATTGCCTGTTGGCGCATACGGAGCCAAAAAAAACATCATGTCGTTTGTTTCGCCTGAAGGGCCTGTTTATCAGGCCGGCACTCTCTCAGGCAACCCTGTAGCTATGGCTGCCGGGCTTGCTCAACTCGAACTTTGTGCGGCTGCAGGTTTTTATACCAAACAAGCATTGCGCACCCAACAATTTATTGACGGTATCAATAGTTTTGCCCAAACTCAGCAATATCCTATGGAGCTTGTATGTGTTGGTTCTATTTTTTGGTTCTCCTTTAATGGCAAAAAACGCATCACGGCAGCGGATCAAATTGCCAGCGATATGTCGGCCTTCAATTTTATGCACCATTTTCTACTTTCTGTCGGAGTTTATTTTGGCCCTAGTGGTTACGAAGTTGGTTTTATATCGTCGGCGCATACCGACGCACAATTAGCTTTTGCTGCCGAACAAATCAAAGCTGCACTTGCCGCATACTATGAAAAGTAATACCAAGTTTTAGGCTGTGAATTTAGTAACTGGTGCCACCGGACTTCTCGGAAGTCATGTCTTAATCGCGCTCACAAAGCGAAATATGCCCGTACGTGCAACGTATCGTAACGAACAAAAAATTGCAGTTGTTAAAGCGCTCTTTCATTTCTACTTTAAAGAAGATGCAAGCAGCAGATGGGAACTCATTAGTTGGATAAAAGTTGACCTGTTGGATATCGATGATTTAAAATCCATTGTGGCCGGTAGTTCGCATATTTATCATTGTGCAGCGTTGGTCTCTTTTTTTAAAGCGGATTTTGAAGCTTGTATTCAACAAAATCGTTATGTTACGGCCAATTTAGTTGATCTCTCCATTCATTTTGGCGTTCAGCACTTTTGTCATGTAAGCTCAACTGCTGCCATTGGAGGTAAAGAAGCGCTAATAAGTGAAAAATCGAAGTGGCAAGTAGGTGGACAACATAGTGGTTATGGCGTTTCAAAACTAATGGCAGAAAAAGAAGTGTGGCGGGGCATAGAAGAAGGTTTGCGGGCCGTCATTGTGAATCCTTGTGTTATACTAGGCCCAGCAACACCGGGAAGCCCTTCCTTACAAATGCTCGATACTGCAAAAAAAGGCCTCAAATTTTATACAAGCGGTGCTAATGCTGTTGTAGATGCAAGAGACGTGGCGTGGGCCATGGTTGAACTCGTTGAACAAAAGCTGCACGCCGAGCGCTATTTAGTGGTTGGGCCACAACAATCGTTCAAAGTGCTCTTTAGTGCCTTTGCTAGCCAGCTTGGGCGCAAAGCACCAAGTATTGCCGCGCCAAAAACACTAACTATGATCGTTGCAGCATTTCATGAACTTTGGTGCCACATTTCTGCAAAACGCTCTGGGCTTACAATAGAAACCGCGCGTTCATCTCATGAAGTGCTGCGGTATGATCGCAACAAAATTGAAACACAATTGTCATTTAAATACACGCCGTTGACAGATATTATTCAAAATATGATTGATGGCCAGGCTTATATAGAAAAAAACATAAAAAATTGAGTCGAAAACTGATTATTTTCATCGGTATCTTTTACCTAGTAGGTATTGTGGGCATGACTGTAGGGCCTTATCAGTCTTTTTTTGTTGGCTTATCTTTTTTTCATCTTTTACTCTCTTTTGGCGCGCTCATCCTCGGAAGAAAAAAACACTCCAAAAAACTTTGGCTATTTATCGGTATTGCCTTTACTACAGGCATGCTTGTAGAATGGATTGGCGTACATACTGGCCTCTTATTTGGAGACTACAAATATGGTTCTGTTTTAGGGCCCAAAATCTATGGTGTTCCTATCATTATTGGCGTGAACTGGGCTATGTTGTGTATGGTCAGCGCTTCACTTCTCGCCTCCCTTAAGCTTAACTTTTGGTTTGAAGTAGTTGCGGCAGCGGCCTTCATGGTCTTTTTAGACTTTTTACTTGAGCCCGTGGCCATTAAACTTGGTTTTTGGCAATGGAAGGAAGGAATTATACCCTTCTACAACTATGTTTGCTGGTTCTTAACTGCGATACTTTTACAGCTTTTATACCGCAAATGGCGACTAAATGAGCCAAACAATGTGGCTATAGCGTTGTTTATTTATTTGACTATCTTTTTTATTATTTTAAACTTTTAGCTATGATTTGGTGGGGTCCTATAGTACTAATTGCTACATTTTTTGGGATGGAATTTATGGCGTGGGCAACACATAAGTACGTAATGCATGGTGTTATGTGGTATTTTCACAAAGATCACCATCAAGTAGAGCCCGGTTTCTTCGAAAAAAATGACGTCTTTTTCTTGATCTATGCCATTCCATCATGGTTGTGTATCATGCTTGGCATGATGAATCAAACCTTATTTCCCGTTTGGATTGGTTTCGGTATTGCTGCATATGGCTTGGCCTACTTTCTGATCCATGACGTTTACATTCATCGAAGGTTCAAATGGTTGCGAGACATTGAACACCCATACTTTTACGCCATCCGAAGAGCGCACAAAATACACCACAAACATTTAGGTAAAGAACATGGCGAATGTTTTGGGATGCTTTTAGTGCCTTTTCGTTTTTATATCGATAGT
>JALRJE010000004.1 GCA_023268965.1 Crocinitomicaceae bacterium | reverse complement strand
GGCGTCATGATTCCAATTGCTATTTACGCCAAGAGTTTCAAAGAAGCGCAAAGCATTATAACCCCACTCAATATTGTCATGGTATTACCAGCAATGGTCGGGTTTTTCCCTGGTATCGAACTCAAGCTCAATACCACCCTTATCCCTGTTGTGAATGTTGTACTCGCGACAAAAGAACTTATTGCAGGTACCTTATCATTGTCCTACTTCTTGAGTGTATTTGGCATCATGTGTCTATTGGCGCTGCTTTCAGTGCTCATTTCATACAAACAGTTCGGAAAAGAAAGCAATATCTTAAGCTAGTTCGGAGAGCTCGAGCCAACGCAGAGTGAGTTCATCGAGCTGATCAACAACCGCGCCAAGTCTGGCTCCTTTGGCAATCAATTGTTCGTTGCTTAATTCACCACTTGAAAGCGCTAAAGTAAGCTGTTCTTTTTCTGCTTCTAATTGAGGTAAAGTCTTCTCTATCTGTTCAAACTCCTGTTTTTCTTTGAAGTTCATTTTGCGCTGCATTTCTACTTGCGCTGTAACATGTTCAATTAGAGGTTCTGGCGCTGATTTCTGCTCATTTTTTTGCTGGCGCTGCGCACTCTGAAGACTGGTTCTGTAAGTATGATAATTACCTGTGATATCCTTGATACTTCCCTCCCCTTGGAACACAAAAAGGTGGTCTACCATTTTATCCATAAAATAGCGGTCGTGCGATACGACAATCAAGCTGCCTTGAAACAAGCGCAGATATTCTTCTAGTACTGACATCGCGAAAATATCGAGGTCATTGGTGGGTTCATCTAGAATCAAGAAGTTTGGATTGAGCATCAGTACCCTCAAAAGTTTAAGACGACGCCTTTCTCCTCCACTGAGCTTGTGCACAAAATGATAATGCATGTCTCGAGGGAATAAAAAGCGCTCCAAAAGCTGAGCGGCAGAAAGTTGTTTGCCTTTTTCGAGCGGAATAAATTCAGCCACTTCTCTCACTACATCAATGACCTTCATTTGAGGATCAACCTCTATCAAATCTTGGGAATAATAACCAAAAACTATCGTTTCTCCGATTACAATTTTGCCTTTGTCAGGCTCGGCCTCACCAGTGAGCATTTTCAAAAAGGTGGTTTTACCTGTACCGTTGTTTCCGACAATGCCCAAGCGTTCTTGGCGTTGAAAGTTATAGGTGAAGTCGTCGAGCATTACGCGTGCGCCGAAAGCTTTGGAAACTTTATGAAATTCGACAATTTTAGTGCCCATACGCTCCATTTTTATGGGCAGCTCGAGTTCGTCTTCGTCGAGCCTTTGAGTGGCCACTTTTTTTAAATCCGAAAATGCATCGACCCGCGCTTTCTGTTTGGTTCCTCGTGCTTTGGGCTGACGACGAATCCAGTCGAGTTCTTTGCGAAAAGTATTTTTTGCCTTTTCTATAGTAGATTGAAGTTGGTCCTCGCGCTCGGCCTTCTTTTCTAGATAATAGGAGAAGTTCCCTTTGTAGCGGTAGATGGTTTGGTCTGCAAGTTCAAAAATGGTATCGCAAACTACTTCTAAGAAATAGCGGTCGTGGGTCACCATTAATAGCGTTAATTGTGAGGCAGATAAATACTGTTCTAGCCATTCGATCATATCCAAATCGAGGTGGTTCGTGGGTTCATCTAAAATCAAAAACTCGGCCTCAGAAAGCAATACTTTGGCCAAAGCGACGCGCTTTTTCTGACCACCTGAAAGTTGACCTACTTTTTGAGTGATCCCGTTGAGTTTTAGAACGGAAAGTACTTGCTGTACTTTTACTTCTAAGTCCCATGCTTGGTGTTCGGTGAGTGCTTGGTAGAGATCTCCCAATTTAGCTTCATCATTGGCCTCCATGGCGTCTGTGTAAGCCTTAACGAGTTTGATTTCGGGGAGGTCGTGGTCGAGTACGGCATCAATAATACTCAATTCTGGATTCAGGTCTTCAGTTTGCTCCATAAAAGCAATGCGAAGTTCTTTTCGAAAGGTTACGATTCCGCTATCCGAAGGCTCAAGGCCTAATAAGCAGCGAAGTAAAGTCGATTTACCTGCACCATTTTTGGCTACAATTGCCGCTTTTTGCCCCTGCTCAATACCAAATGTAAGGTCAGAAAATAAAAGGCGCTCACCATAAGACTTGGTGAGTTGTTCAACAGAGAGAAAATTCATAATTAACGCAGGCGATCTAGTGATTCGAGTATGTCTTTGTCTTTTTTGACGCCTTTAAAAGCAAAGTATGAAAATGGGAGGCCAACCACACAAATATAATAGCCCAAACCTAGTTGGATGCCCACCGCATTCGGAACAAAAAACCCGATGCTACCTAGCATTAAAAGACTTACCAAACCAGCGAGGTAGATATAAAATACCAAACGAGCTAATCTGAATTGTTTCTTAAGGTTTTTATAGTTCATCATGGCAAAATAAGTGAAAAGGACAAATGCAATCACAAAGTAAAAAAGCAATGAACCTTGTATATTTTCAACCTTTCCGGTAGTTGACCCAGATTCCGTTTTGAATTGCTGGAGGCCATATACAGAATAGGAAAGATAATTTTTTGCAGTAGGGAAACCAAAAATTTCTACTCCTGAAAGCAAAGAAGACAATAGGAGCATTATGAGGATAAAATAGACGGTTTGAATGCGTTGAATCATGAAAATAAAGTATTTCGTTGTTGTCTAAGATAAAAATCAAAAAGGACGATGTGGGCCATTGCATCTACAATTGGGACTGCTCTTGGCACCACACAAGCGTCATGGCGGCCCTGAATGGCCAATTCTTTGAGCTGTCCATCTTGAGCCAAAACTTCTTGGGTTTGGGTGATACTTGCTACAGGCTTAAATGCGACTCTGAATGAAATTGGCATCCCATTTGAAATACCGCCTTGAATACCACCTGAATGATTGGTTAAGGTTTGTCCGTCGGGTAAAAATTGATCGTTGTGGGCAGATCCTTTCATTTGAATAGCTTCAAAACCGCTCCCAATTTCAAAACCTTTCACGGCATTGATAGATAGCATGGCTTTGCCGAGTTCTGCATGGAGTTTGTCAAAAACTGGCTCGCCCCAACCTGCCGGGACACCTTCAATCACAGACCTAATAGCGCCTCCAATGGTGTCGCCACTTTGTTGCATTTCTTTCACAAGAGCTTCCATTTGGTTCGAAATAACTGGATCAGGACAACGCAAGGGAGACGCTTCGATTTGCGCAGTGCTAAACCATTGTTGGCTTTGAAAGTGAATAGAACCAATTTGATCTACAAAAGTAGAGGCTTTGACACCCAATTTTTGCAGTGCTTGCGAGGCAATTGCGCCGGCAACTACTCTGCATGCGGTTTCACGCGCACTGCTGCGCCCCCCACCACGGTGGTCTCGGTTGCCATATTTTTGCTGATAAGTGTAGTCTGCGTGCGAAGGCCTAAATGTATCTTTGAGGTGTTGATAATCTTTGGATTGTTGGTCTTGGTTTTTAATTAAAAATGCAATTGGGCTACCGGTGGTTTTTCCATCGAATAGTCCCGAAAGAATTTCAAGCTCGTCTTTTTCATTTCTTGGTGAAACCAAACCCGATTGACCAGGACGTCTTTTATCAAGTGCAAGCTGCACAGCTGCTAAATCGAGTGAAAAATTAGAAGGGAAACCTTCGATAATACCACCAATTGCCACGCCATGAGACTCGCCAAAAGTGGTGAGTTTAAAAATTTGACCGTAGCTCGAACCAGACATGAAACAAAGGTAAGGAATTTGGATGGTTAATCTTTTTATATTTGAAAATGCGAATTTTACTTTTTTTAGTTTCTGGGCTACTCATTTTATGGTCTTGCGCCCCTGCCCGATTTGTTGAACCGCTCCAAAAAGGCCAACAAGTGCTCACCGGACATTTTGGAGGTCCCATTGCAAAAGTACCCGGTATCGGTGCAATCCCTATTCCGTTCACGTCCATTGGTTATGGTCGTGGGTTGACCGATCAAACGACCATCATGGGGGCTATACAAACGACTTCCCTTGCTTTTGGCGTCGGGCAATTTGAATTCGGTGTCTCTCAACGCCTGTGGAACACCGACCGCATGGGACTTTCAGGCCAACTCAATACCAATATCTTATTTGATTTTTATACAGGTGCTAACCGCATATGGCCTCAGCTCGATGCCAATTATTATTTCAAATATGGGCGCCAATGGAGACCAGAACAACTTGAGTTGAGTAAAGTTTATCATCGAAATTACAATTTTGTATATGCTGGCATCTCCAATTGGTTCGATTTTTACCGCGTAGAATCACAAGGCAGACCCAACGAACAACTTTGGATACCTAGTTTACAATTTGGGCATCAATGGATCAGGCCAAAGTGGAGCTATCAAGCCGAACTGAAAATTCTTGCGCCTTTAGCATCAAATGAAAATATCGTCGTTCCTTATCCAAGTCTTTTACAAAACCGCGGTGCACTCGGACTTTACTTTGGCATCACCTATAGCCTTTAATCATGAAAAAGATCTTATTCATAACCGCCATCCTCGGTCTCTCTATTGCGTGTCGCAAGCGTTTAGATAGTTTTCTATTTAATCCAAGTCAAATTGAGAGTTATCAGCTCGATGCGTATCAAGGAGAATTGACCCTTGATTTGAACGGACAATACAATGTGCCTGACTCCCTGATTCACCAAATGGAGTGGGATGTCGAACTCGAAGAAGGCAGCTCCAAAATGAGCGCTATTTACATAGGCAATATAGATGATATTGCCACCGATACCATTATTTTGTATTGCCATGGCAATAAAGATCATATGGACTTCTATTGGCCCAGACAAAAGCTGTATGCCCATACGGGAGGTCTCGGGCGCTATGGCGTACTCATGTTTGATTACCCAAGCTTTGGCTTATCTGAAGGGAAAGCCAGTGAAGCCAATTTATATCGTTCTACAGCACGGGCTATTCAGTGGCTCAAGGACCAAGGGCTAGCAAATCATCGCTTTGTACTATTTGGCTTCTCGCTTGGCTCTGCCGCAGCGTGCGAGGTGGCAGCTCATCCTGACGAATATGCCTTAGCACCAAGTAAACTGATCCTAGAAGCGCCGTTTGCATCGGCAGAGGTCATGATTCAAGATGCTGCGTTGCTATCCATGCCTGGCTCGTTTCTAGTTGATTTAAAAATTGATAATGCAACTGAAATCAGGAAGATTTCCATTCCATTACTTTGGATTCATGGTGTGGATGACAGCTTCTTATCTGTTAAAAGTCATGGTCAGCCTGTCTATGATAACAAGTTGAACGGTTATAAAGAAGCCTATCTTGTGCCCGGCGGCGGACACGAAACCACTCCCTTTGCTGCTGGTTACGAAAACTATATTGCTAGGCTAGCCTCGTTTATGCTACATTAATCGAGGAGCACAACCTTATAGCGCATTTGCTTATTGGAGAGCTCTAGGTAATAAATTCCGGCAGGCGCATTTAGCAACAATTTCTCTTGATTCGAAGAGCATCTTCCTTGCTGAATGAGTTGTCCATTTGCATTGTAAATATAATAAATCGGACTTTCTTGCAAGCCAACAAGAGATAAGGCGCCCGTTGTCGGATTCGGATACAATACAAGTTCGGGAGCATCGTTTTGAGCTAGTGAAGCCCCTGATTCATTGTAATAAATAGAGAAATCATCGAAATAAAAACCATCCTTTCTCGTAAAGGCGTCAGCGCGCAATTGAAAACGCACTTTAATGACCTGTCCGAGATACTCACTCAAATCTATCTCTTCCAAAACCCATGTTGGTTGTTCTCCCTCCCATACAGGCTGATTATTGGGCTGTACACTGCCATTTGCAGATGTTCCGCTCACGGTGTATTGGCCGCACTGCCCTATCCAAGAACTGCCATTGTTTGTAGAGACCTGAAACTGCACAAAATCGTAATCTGCTTCGATATTCCATTTGGCCCAAAAAGTGACTTTTGCCGCTGATTTATTGGTAAGATCTATGCTTGGTGTGTAGGTATAAGTTGTATTGGCGTTGTTGCTATAATTACCTGTAGGTGTGTCTGTAAATGACCTAGGAGCAGACACAAAAGTACTTGCTGTTAGGTTCCAATTCCCAGTCCATGAAGCTGCCGTTGTAGCATCCTCGACTTGTTGCAAATTATAAGCACCAAAATATTTTGTAATGGTATCCATTTTGACCCAAAAGCCATTGTCGGTTTTCAGAACATATTTGATAGGATCTCCAAATTGAATAGCTGGATTTAATACAAAGCCAATCCCCGAAAAAGCCTGCTCATTTACAGCTAAATCGTAGGTGGCTGGGGGTCCTACACTTATGATATTTTCCAGAGCTTCAATACTTACGGTCACGGTGCCTGCTTCCCTACCTAGACGCTTGGCTTTATGTGTAAAGCTTCCGCTCAAAACCTCTACAGAGGTGGGGTCCGTATCCGAGGCTAAAACATACACTCCTGCCAAATGCGCCAACACTAGATTTGAGAAATTCATTTCTTGGCACGTGGCAATTATTTGAGAAGATGGCTGCCAAAAGGCGGTGCCGACTTCCGGGGTATGCGCAAAAATGGTATCTTTCATGCCAACACCAATATCTTCTTTATACATAAAATCATCGGAGTCGCCAGAGGCAGGATAAAGCGCAGAACTTTTGATTGCCCCATATCCATTGTACTCAACCATATGGTTTGTGTATACTTGCATGTAATCATGGTGGTCGGCAAATTCAGCAGTTGTGGTGCCAATAGGAAAGAGAATGTCTTCGGCGTAGGTATGGGCATTAAAAGCCATCACAAAATTGTTGTTTTGAACCAGCCAACGCATGGCTTGGGTTTCCGGTTCTGAGAAAGCAGCCGTACCGCAATAAGTATCGCTCGACTGCGAAAAGGAGGTACCTGTGGTTCCCCATCCATAGCTGTAGTTGCGATTTAAATCCACACCGTAAGACCCGCCGGAATTCAGACGGCGATTTTTGCGCCACATACCGCCCCCATTCGGATTGGTCGTTTGATTATACACATATCCGTCAGGGTTCAAACAAGGCACAAAATACATTTGCATTTGATTCACTAAATAAGTAACCTCCTCATTCGTTCCATAGTTTTCCAATAAATACCACATATAGAAAATGGTTTCCATTAGCGCCATTGGTTCGCGGGCATGGTGGATAGCCGTATATAAAATTTTAGGCTCTCCGGCCTCATCTATAGTTGGGTTATCGGAGATACGCACATGGTAAATGGGCCTGTTTTCGTAGGTAACAAAATTGGATATGGGTGCTTTTACAGAGATCAGGTTTGGATACAGCGCCACCATTTGATCGAGTTCGGCTAGCATCTCCTCGTACTTCAAGTAACCGCCCATTGTGCCCAAATTAAAGGACGATGGCACAGGGGGTGTGAGGGCATATGCGTTTGAACTGTTATTGCAATTTGTGTTTTTCAATTGGCCTTCCGGATACTTTTCTGGATGAGCAAGTAAGTCTTCGTAATAAGCCTCGATGTCTTCTATTAACACCTCAAAAGGAATTGCTAAATCTGTGATGATCTGCTTTTCAGCCGCTGAGAAATCGGTAATGAAATAATGATCTGCCCTATAAAAACCATGATCAATAGCTACACCTGCTTGGGCTAAGAGCTTCATTTGATCGACATCGGCTTGTATTTTAAGGCGAGAATAGTCTTGACCTACCACTTTAGTGAGGCTGAAAATAATAAAAACGACAAGGAGAATTAGATTACGTTTCATGTTTGCAAATTAGGAGCATACAAATAAACGGTAATTTTTAGCCAAACGCAATTTTTTTATGGCCTCCTTGGCAACCTTCTCACGTTTAGATAGTTTATTGTTTTGAGAATGCACCTGATTGTGTTAAATTTACTCAACTGATGAAATGCTTTCACCTCCTTTTTATTGTTGGCTTTTTTCAAATATCTTTTGCACAAGATCTTTGGATGTACCCCAACCATGGCCAATGGGATGCGCGTATTTTGTATAACCTGCCGCTCTCATCTGGAAGGCTTTACATCGAGGAGCAAGGCTTAACCTATTTTCTTTCCGATGCCACCTTTCATCAACACGAGGCTAGTGTTGAACACGAAGACCACGAACAAACTAAATATCATGCCATTCGGCATCAGTTTATCAATGCGCAGCCGGCGGTTTTTAATGCAATGGATAGCAGCGCTCATTACCACAATTATTTTCTGGGTAATGACCAATCCAAATGGAAGTCAAAGGTAAAAGGGACTTCAGCCCTACGTGCAGCACAATATTTCGAAAACGGAACGCTCAACTATTTAATAGACCGCCAACAATTTGCTTTTCACCTACAGCTCGAACCTCATGCTGATATCCATCAATTTGACTTTGAAATTACTGGTGCGGATTCTATTTTTATTGATTCTAAAGGCTTGCTTCACCTCGTTCATAGCTTTGGTGAAATCACTTACAGTGCTCCACTTGCCTGGAATATCTTATCTGAATCCCAAAAGATACAAGTCCCAATTCAATTTATAATTGACAACAATATCATTTCCTTTCAAGTAGGCGCTACCTACGATCCAAATCTGGCGCTATTTATTGACCCGAGTTTAACCTTTTCTACCTTTACGGGCTCACCCATAGACAACTGGGGCTTTACCGCTACTCCAGATGTCAACGGTAACTTATTTGGGGGCGGCATTGTATTCGGATCTGGCTACCCAACAACTCTTGGGGCATACGATGCAAGTTTCAATTCCGGAACAGGAACTTTTCCAATGGACGTTGCTATCACCAAATTCAACGCTACCGGTACAGCATTGTTATACTCTACCTACCTCGGTGGATCTGGAAACGAAACCCCACATAGTATTGTTTGTGCCCCAAATGGAGAATTGTACATATACGGTGTAACGTCGTCTACAAACTTTCCAATGGCGGGCTCTTCTTACGATAACTCCTTTAACGGTGGGCCTTATCAGCTTCAGAACTCACTTGAATTTAATGGCTCTGATATCTACATTGCTAGATTAAATGCAAATGGCACCAATTTACTCTCTTCGACGTATGTAGGCGGTAGCAGCACAGACGGCCTCAATGCTGCTAGTTTGTTTTATAACTATGGCGACCAATTTAGAGGTGAAATCGTGCTCGACAACAGCCAAAATGTATATGTTTCTAGTACCACCACTTCGACCAATTTCCCAACAATCAATGCATTTCAAGGGCTTCTTAACGGAGCGCAAGACGCCGTTGTTTTCAAGATGAACGCTGGCCTATCTCAAATGCTTTGGAGCACTTATTTTGGAGGGAGCGGAGCAGAATCAGGCAATTCGATCACCACCGGAACAAACGGTAGCGTTTATGTGGCAGGCGGTACCACCTCGAGCTCACTAGCTATCACCGGCGGCCATGATCTTACCTTTAATGGTGGCAGTGCCGACGGCTATGCCTTGCGTCTCAACTCGGCGAGTGGCGCCCTACAATCTGGTACTTACATGGGGCAGTCAGAATACGATCAAACCTATTTTATTCGGACAGATATAGACAACGCTGTTTATGTTTATGGACAATCCACATCTTCATGGCCTATTACGGCTGGCTGCTACGGCAATACCAATTCCGGACAATTTTTAAGAAAATATACCTCCAACCTTGCCTCAACCAACTGGACCACCATGATTGGCGGTGGAACTGGCCAAGTTGAGCTTTCCCCCACTGCATTTTTAGTCTCGGACTGTTATGACATCTACATTGCTGGTTGGGGTGGGCAGCTCAATCAACTATACGGGCAGGCTGCTTTTTCTACCACCAATAATTTTCCTGTTACGCTAGATGCTTATCAATTGAATACCAACGGTTCTAATTTTTATGTGGCCGTTCTTGATCAAGATGCAAGTGCACTCAAATACGCTACCTTCATGGGTGGTGTCAATAGCAGCTCCAACCACGTAGACGGCGGCACATCTAGGTTTGACAACCAAGGCCGCATCTATCACGCCGTATGCGGAGGCTGCGGAGGTAACGATTTTGGTTTTACCAGTACACCCGGTGTGTGGTCGCCGAGCAATCCGAGTTCAAATTGTAATTTAGCTTGCTTCAAATTTGAACTGAGCACCATTGAGGCCATTGCAGCCCAACCTGCTCCACTCATCTGTATTCCTCAAAGCGTCTTTTTCGACAACAACTCACAAAATGCCAATTCCTTTTTCTGGGATTTCGGCGACGGTACTACCTCTTCAAGTTTTGAGCCTATTCACGCTTATTCGACTCCCGGAACATACGATGTATTGCTTGTAGCCTTCGATTCAACGGGTTGTTTTACCCCAGATTCAGTCATCGTAACGGTAAATATTGGCGGATTTACTGCGGGTGCAGTACAACCAAGTACCACCATCTGCCCTGGTGATTCTTATCAATTAGAAGCCTTTGGAGGGAGTTCTTATAGTTGGTCTCCAGCAAATGTATTGGATAATCCGAATAGTGCAAACCCAACTGCAACAGTATTTGCCACAACGACCTTTTCAGTGATTGTAGCCGATTCCTGCGGATCAGATACCCTGCAATTAACGCTGAACGTCAATGCACCAACCATTACCTTGCCCAACGATACCACAATATGTATCGGCGAAAGTGTAACTATCGATGCCCTAGCTACGGGCACTATTAGTTGGTCTCCGGGTAATTTCTTAAACACCACGAGCGGGCCAAATGTCATTTCGATTCCTCAAAATAGCATCACCTACACCGCAACGGCTGTCTCGAGTAATGGCTGTACCGCTCAAGATTCAATTACAATTTCGGTATTCAACAATCCGCCCATACCACAACTTATTGATAGCGTTACACTCTGCTATGGTACTTCAATGCCACTTACCGCAGCTGGTGGCACCAGCTATTTTTGGTATCCGAGTAACAATCTGATTGGTGCAAATAATGCAACAGTTCAAATTAGTCCACTACAAGACCAATACTACTTTGTTGACGTCACAAATAGCTGTGGTACAAAAACCGATTCAGTTTGGGTATCCATCCTCACTGCGCAAATATGGGCCGGGAACGACACCATTGTTTGCCCGGGGCGCCCTGCCAATCTTTGGGCAAGTGGTGCACTGTATTACGAATGGAGCCCTAGTGCAAATGGCTCTAGCGCCAACGGAGCACAAGTAAGTGTCCTTCCGCCATTTAACACCACCTATTTAGTTATCGGAACAGATGCCCAAGGATGTCAAGATTCAGCATATGTACAAGTTAATTTGTTTCAACCTGCTTTTGTTAGTGCGGGGCCTGACATCTATGCCATTCAAGGAGATGTGATCCAACTTACTGCTGACCCCTCAGGGCCGGGCGCCTTTTTGTGGACACCCCCAGATGAGGTTTCTTGTTCTACCTGTCAATCAACAGAAGTAACGCCTAATCAGAATGTAATTTACACGGTGTTTTTTACCGATCAAAATGGCTGTAGTGCGCAAAGTCAGGTCAATATCTTTTTTGACCCGTTTTTCTATGTTCCAAATACGTTTACCCCTGACGGCGATATGTTCAATCAATACTTCAGGATAATCGGAGGCAACTATTTAGAGGTGGAGGTCAGTATTTACAACCGTTGGGGTGAACTCATCTATGCATTTACCGATTTGAAAGATTATTGGGACGGAACCTATAATTACAGACCTTGTCAGGATGGCACCTACACCTGGAAAATCAAATACACCGACTACCAAAACCGAAAAGAAGTCCTGACGGGGCACGTCAATTTGCTGCGCTAAAGCAGATTTGCCTTAACTTTGGCTCATGTCAGTACATATTCAAGCATTTAGCTTTAACACCTTTCAAGAAAACACTTATGTGGTGTCGGAAGGCCAAGACGCCGTTATATTTGACCCCGGTTGCTATACCAAAGAAGAAGAGGGAGCACTTTTTGAGTTTATCAATACCAACGGCCTTATGGTTAAAGCCATCCTCTATACACATGCACACATCGATCATATCTTAGGTGCTGATTATTGCCAGCGCACCTTCAAAGCACCCAGCCACTTGCACATAGAAGACCAAAACACTTGGGCCTCCGTTAAAAACTATGCGCACTTATACGGCTTTGAAAATTACAAAGAAGCAGAGGTTCCAATTTATCTGCTAGAAGACCAAAAAGAAATAACCTTTGGCTCCTTAACGTTTAAAGTTTACCACACGCCAGGACACGCCCCAGGACATGTCGTTTTCTATCATGAAAGTGGCTTTGTCATTAATGGAGATGTCTTATTTAAAGGAAGTTTTGGACGCGTTGATTTGCCAGGTGGAAATCTAAACGTTCTTAAAAAGAGCATTTTTGACATCATGTTCAAATTTCCGGAGCAAACTGTCGTTTATTGTGGGCATGGCCCAGCTACCACTATTGGCCAAGAAAAACAAACGAATTATATCCTCGAGTTCTAGCATGCGCATTGGCATCAATACCAGATCCTTACTTGGCCAAAAAATGGAAGGCTTTGGTAATTACACGCTCGAAATTGTCAAGCGGCTTGCGGCTGCCCACCCAGAGCATACCTTTTTGCTCTACTTTGACAGAGCCGTAGATCCTCAATTTAGTTTTGGAAAGAACGTCATTTGTAAAAGTGTATTCCCACCAACAAGGCATCCTTTTTTATACATTATTTGGTTCCAATGGCGCTTGAAAAAAGCCATTCAAAAAGACCAACTGGATGTTTTTTGGTCTCCCGATGGTATGTTCCCGCTAGGCATACAAACGCCGGTGCTGGCCACCATCCACGACCTCAATTTTGAACACTATCCCCAAGACCTTCCTAAATGGGTTGCTTGGTACTACAAAAAGTATTTTCCACGTTTCGCAAAAGCTGCAAATAAGATCATTACCGTTTCCGAGACGACCAAACAAGATATTATCTCAAGTTACCACTTAACAGCAAATAAGATCAGCGTCATTTACAATGGGGTCAATACCCAATACAAAGCCCTCACAATTCATGAGAAAGAAAAGGTACAGCAACAATTGGGTTTCAATGAACCTTATTTCCTGTTTGTAGGATCACTGCACCCGAGAAAAAACATCCATCGTTTGCTACAGGCATTTCAATTATTTGCCCAAATGCAAAAAGATTTTCATCTCGTTATTGTAGGTGCCGCTATGTGGAAAGACCAGTCCTTCGAAATAGAATCAGAGCTCGCCAAGCGTATTCATTTCAAAGGGCATGTTCAGACCGATACCCTTGCTAACCTGATGGGAGCTGCCACTGCATTTATTTATGTCCCCTATTTTGAAGGATTTGGAATGCCGCTTGCCGAGGCAATGGCTGCGCAAATACCGATTATTGCTGGTAACAAAAGTTGTTTGCCCGAAATTGCAGCCGATGCAGCACTTTATGTCGACCCATTTGATGTGGATGCAATAGCCAAATCAATGCAACAATTAAAAAATGATGTAGCTTTGCAAAGCCAGTTAGTCGAAGCCGGAAAAAAGCGTGTTTTGGCCTTCAATTGGGACCACACCGCCCAAAAAGTATGGCAAGAAATACAACAATTGGTCTCGTAGTTCAACGGATAGAATAAGCGTTTCCTAAACGTTTGATCCAGGTTCGATTCCTGGCGAGACCACTAAAGATCTAACTTATAGACATCGCTAAGCGTCTCGTTGTCTTTGAGTGTTACTTTCAAGTCGCGGATCATGCCGTCGTGAATGGCGTAAACCCATCCGTGCACATGCACCTCTTGCCCGCGCTCCCATGCAGCTTGTACAATAGACGTTTTACCCAAATCTAAGACTTGTTCAAATACGTTTAATTCTACAAAGCGGTCGAAACGTGCTGCCTCGTCAGTAATGGCATCAAGCTCTGGACGATGCAAACGGTAAACATCCTTGATATGACGAATCCAGTTATCGATGAGGCCAACATGCTTATTGGTCATGGCTGTTTGAACACCACCGCAACCGTAATGTCCACAAACAATAATATGCTTGACTTGCAACACATTCACCGCATAATCAAGTACAGAGAGCATATTCATGTCAGAATGCACAACCATATTAGCTATATTTCGATGCACGAAAACTTCTCCGGGCTCTGCACCAATAATTTCATTAGCTGGCACGCGGCTATCGGCACAGCCAATCCAAAGGACCGGTGGTTTTTGACCTCTAGCGAGCTTTTTAAAATAATCTGGGTCTTGGGCCAATTTACCTGCAACCCATTTTTTGTTGTTGTCGAGTAATTGGTTATAAAATTTTTCCATTATAAATTGATAAATGTGATGGTTGGACGTCCTTCTTGTTCGGCGTTATATTTAAATTCTTGTATGGCCTCTAGTACATCCAAGTCTATACTTTTTGTAAGACTTGCGTCTACTATGATTGGCTGCGCTTTATGTTCATTTAAAGCTGCTATAATTCCTCCTTTATTCAAAAATGTAACTTCTTCTGATAAAATTAACTTGAAGCCATCGGGTGTTTCTTCTTGTGTAAAATGATTCTGATAATTTCTTTTGAGTACGTAAAAAATAGCTACTAAAATACCTATTGCGATTCCTTTAAGTAAATCAGTAAATAAGACAGCTAGAATAGTCACGACAAAAGGAATAAACTGCGCCATTCCCTTCTGATACATCTCTACAAATAACGACCATTTAGCTAATTTATAGCCAACTAGAATCAATACTGCGGCTAGAGCTGCTAAAGGAATGAGATTGAGCACACCACTCAAAAATAAGATGGATGAAAGCAAAAAAAGTCCGTGAAAAAGTGCGGATAATTTGGACTGGCCACCTGCGGCAATATTGGCAGAACTTCGAACTATAACTTGCGTAATGGGCAATCCGCCTATTAATCCACTCACTAAATTCCCCAACCCTTGGGCTTTAAGCTCGTTATGTGGATTTGTTTTGTGTTTTTTAGGATCTAATTTATCAGTAGCTTCTAAACTTAATAAGGTTTCTAAACTTCCAACGATAGCAAGTGTAATAGCAATTATCCAAACTTTGGAATTCCCAATCTGTGACCAATCTGGTGAATGAAATATCTGCTTTATTTCTTTCCAAGAGTTTAGTTTTGGTATTTCAACCAAGTGATTACCACTTAGCTTTATGCCTCCGAGTAGAAAATTATTGATTAATATACCAAATAAGACAACAACTAAAGCACCCGGAACATAAGTAGACCACTTTTGCTTCTTGATTATTTTAATATCAAAAAGAATCAGCAGAACTACTGCGCCTAAGCCAATAATGACTGCCCCTGGCTCGAATGCATTCAGCGCGTAAATTAACTCGCTAAATGTATTATGCCCATCTAATTGCCAAAAAGATTCATCCCCAAAGAAATCGTTGTCATAGCCCAATAAATGCGGAACTTCCTTTAAAATTAGTGTAATACCTATGGCCGCAAGCATCCCTTTTATAACTGCAGTTGGTACATAGTTAGCGAGCATTCCAAAACCTACGAAAGCGAGAGCAAACTGTAGTATTCCAGCCAAAAAAAGTGCCATTAAGAAAGCTTCAAATGACCCCAAATCCTGAAGAGCAGCTAGTACTATCGTAATTAAGCCTGCGGCAGGTCCTGATACACCAAGCCTGGAATTGGATACAAGCGCAACGATTGTACCTCCAACAATTCCTGCTAAAACGCCAGTCATGACAGATGGCATTCCCTTTAAACCAATTACAGAAGTTGAGGCTAATCCAATTCCTAAACACAGTGGAAGCGCTACTAAAAATACAACTAAACCAGCTGGAAGGTCTTGCTTCCAACTTTTAAATAAATGAAACATGTGTTGAGAATTATGAAATGAATATATTGAGATTCAAATCAAGAAACACTTGGTGGTTTAAGAGCATGCGCTATATAGCCGAGAGTAATAGCTGCATTATATGCATGGAAATTCTCCGTTGACTTTAAATTTAAATAAGTATAAAAAACGGAAAGAACCTCATCTAAATTCAGGTATTCATCAAGAAATTTGAATTCTATTTGTTCATCTGATTCTTGTTCATCTGTGGTTGCTTCGATTGCCAATTCTTGAAGATCAAACATAAAAAAGGGCAATACATTTGCAGTGACTGCCTTTAATATAAAAAGCAGGATCAAAGTAGTGAAACATATTTTACCCAAATTTGCCATATGACAAATATAAGGAAAGTTTATGCCCTTCGGAAAATTTAACGAAAAAAGAGCGTTAGATGACCTTCAACTCTTTGCCAACCTTCACAAAAGCGGCTATTGCTTTGTCGAGATCTGCTTGGGTATGCGCTGCAGAAATTTGGGTACGGATACGAGCCTGACCTTTTGCCACCACAGGGTAAAAGAAACCAATTGCATATACCCCTTCATTTAATAAACGATTGGCAAATTCTTGAGATAAAGCAGCATCGTATAACATAATGGGCACAATTGGAGAACCTCCAGGCTTAATGTCGAAACCTGCTGCAACAATTCTTTCTTTAAAATAGGCCGTATTCGCCTCTAGACGATCTCTTAATTCAGTTGTCGCACTCAAAAGATCGAATACTTTAATAGAGGCTCCAACAATTGCGGGTGATAAAGAGTTTGAAAATAAATAAGGACGCGAACGTTGACGCAGCATTTCAATTACTTCTTTTTTACCAGTTGTGTAACCACCCATGGCACCGCCCAAGGCCTTGCCCAAGGTTCCGGTAAAGATATCGACCTTATCCATGACCCCAAAGTGCTCAGGGACACCTCGGCCAGTTTTACCTATAAAACCAGCTGAATGGCATTCATCAGTCATGACCATTGCGTCATATTTAGCAGCTAAAGCGCAGATTTCATCCATTTTTGCGAGGTCACCATCCATCGAAAACACACCATCTGTTACAATAATACGGTGGCGCTGTGCTTGTGCTAATTGCAATTGTATCTCTAGGTCTGCCATGTCGGAATGCTTATAGCGATAACGAGCAGCCTTGCACAAACGTATTCCATCAATAATGGATGCATGATTGAGTTCATCTGATATAATTGCGTCTTCATCAGTAAATAACGGTTCAAATAACCCTCCGTTTGCATCAAAAGCAGCTGCGTACAAAATGGTATCTTCAGTACCGTAGAATTCAGCAATTTTTCTTTCAAGTGTCTTATGAATGTCTTGTGTTCCACAAATAAAGCGAACAGAAGACATTCCATAACCATGCGTGTCAAGAGCATCTTTGGCCGCATGCACTACCTCAGGATGAGAAGATAAACCTAGGTAATTATTAGCGCACATAATAACTACCTCTTCTCCCGTACTAACCTTCACGTTGGCGCCTTGTGGCGTTATGATAATGCGTTCCTTTTTAAGGAGCCCGCTGGCTTCAATTTGCGCAAGTTCTGAGGCTAAGTGTTCTTGAATTTTACCGTACATTAGGATTTAATTTTTTTTGAAATCAGTTGAAACAATAGTTTGGCTTCTTTCTCATTGAGTTTTCTTCCAAAGCGAACTTTTTGATGAAAGTAGTCAAATTCAAACCTTTCACCTCCGTTAATCCAGGGCGAACTCTCCCATATAGCTTGAAAACTACCCTCTTTTGGAATTTCAAACCTAAGGTTTTTGATATTATCGAAATAGTAAGGAACCGTCTTT
>JALRJE010000119.1 GCA_023268965.1 Crocinitomicaceae bacterium | reverse complement strand
CATTGTCTTAATATACGTTGCTTTTGGTCTCATCTTCACGGCCATCATGGGCCCACTTGGCCTCAACGACCTCTCTACGAACGTCTGGATGAACCTCATCTTCTTCAGTATTTTTGTGCTGTTTGCCTTCTCTTTCTTGGGTGCTTTTGAAATCCAATTACCGAACTCTTGGGTCAATAAAATGGACAAACAAGCAGACCGCGGCGGCTACCTCGGCATCTTCTTCATGGCCTTTACCCTTGGCTTGGTTTCTTTTTCTTGTACCGGCCCAATCATCGGTAGCTTACTTGTGGAGGCAGCAACCTCTGGCTCTTACCTCACCCCTGCTGTGGGCATGACCGGCTTCTCGTTAGCGCTTGCCATTCCATTTACACTCTTCGCCATTTTCCCAGGATGGCTCAATAGTTTACCACAGTCAGGAGGTTGGCTCAATTCTGTTAAAGTGGTCTTAGGCCTCACCGAATTGGCTTTGGCCTTGAAATTCTTGTCCTCTGTAGACCTCGCCTATCATTGGGACCTCCTTACACGCGAGTGGTTTGTTGGCATTTGGTTTGTGCTCTTCTTTATCATGGGCATCTACCTACTCGGCAAATTGCAGTTCTCCCATGACTCACCCGTTCAAAAATTAAGTGTAACCCGCTTTATGTTTGCACTTTTGGCACTTGTTTTTTCCGTGTACCTATTCACAGGTATGTTTGGCGCTCCCCTCACACTCATCGATGGCATTGCACCGCCGCGCACGCACTCCGAAGACAACTTCCGTTGGGTAAACGGTGGGCAAGAAACAGGTTTGGTTGAAGACTCCGTATCTGCTGCATTTGCTGCAGATATGCACCCAGTAGGTGATGGTTCTATTTTGGTGTTCCATGACCTCGAAAAAGGCCGTGCTTATGCTAAAAAACGCAACTTGCCCATTTTATTAGATTTCACTGGCCACGCTTGCCAAAATTGTCGCAAAACAGAAAGCACCGTCTGGACCAACGACGAAATCCGCCCGTTGCTGCAAAAGAAATTTGTGATCATTTCATTGTACGTAGACGACCGTGAATTACTTCCTGCAAACGAACAACGCGTTTCTAAACTCAGCGGCCCGATCCGCACAGTCGGCAACAAATGGGCCGACTACCAAATGACCCGCTACAAGAGCTTCCAACAGCCTTTGTATGTCGTCACCGACCACGAAGGCAATGACCTCACGCTCGCCATTGGCTACACCCCAGACATCAAGTCTTATAAAAAGTTCTTGGAGGGTGGTATGCAGCGTTTTGGAGGGCAATGATTGTCTGCATTGCCGAAAAGCCAAGTGTTGCCCGTGATTTAGCGGAGATTTTAGGTGCCAAGAACCGCAAGGATGGCTACCTAGAAGGCAATGGCTATGCTGTTACTTGGGTTTATGGCCATCTGTGTTCACTCAAAGACCCTGAAGACTACAACCCCAACTGGAAATACTGGAAATTAGAAGATTTACCTATCATTCCTGCCCAATTTGGGATCAAGCTGCGCGGAGATGACGGCGCCAAAAAACAATTCCATGTTATAGAGCGCCTGATTAGCCAAGCTACAGAGGTCATTAACTGCGGCGATGCTGGGCAAGAAGGAGAACTCATTCAGCGTTGGGTGCTGCTTAAGGCCAAATGTAAAGTGCCGGTCAAGCGGCTCTGGATTTCTTCGCTGACTGAAGAAGCCATTAAAGATGGTTTTAAAAAACTAAGGCCAGGCTCAGATTTTGACCGCCTTTTCGCCGCAGGCAACGCTAGGGCGGTTGGCGATTGGGTCTTAGGGATCAACGGAACCCGGCTTTTTACCCGCAAATATGGCCGCGACAAACAAACGCTTTCCGTTGGGCGTGTGCAGACACCAACACTTGCCTTGATTGTACAGCGTCAAAAAGAAATAGACGCCTTCAAAAGCGAAACATTCTACGAACTCAAAACAGTTTATCGAGAAACAGAGTTCAATTGCCAAATTGATCGACTCAAAACCAAAGAAAAAGCGCAAAAAGGGCTCGAATATCTCCAAGGCAAACCCTTTGAAATCATCAGCTTTGAGCAAAAAGATGCCAAAGAAGGCAATCCAAGACTCTATGACCTTACTTCGCTACAAGTAGACGGCAACCGCTACTACGCCTACTCCGCTGAGGAAACGCTCAACAAGGTGCAGAGTCTTTACGAGAAAAAACTCGTGACCTACCCGCGCGTAGACACCACCTATCTTTCTGAAGATCTACACCCAAAAATTCCCGGGATTCTCAGTGGCCTCAGAGACTACAAGCGTTTTACGACAGCTCTTGAAGGCAAACCCATCAAAAAATCGAAACAAATCTTCGACGACAAAAAAATTACAGATCACCATGCGATCATCCCAACTGGTGTGGCGCCATCTGGTATCAGCCCTGATGAGCAACGTGTATACGACCTCATTGTCCGTCGGTTTATAGCCGCTTTTTACCCAGAATGCAAAGTATCCAATACGACAGTTATTGGCAAAGTAGAAGCGCTCGAGTTCAAAGCAACCGGAAAGCAAGTGCTCGATAAAGGCTGGCGCGTGCTTTACGAAGACTTAAAAGCCCAACAAACCAACCCTGAAGATAAAATACTCCCGCATTTCGAAAAAGGAGAAAATGGGCCTCATGAACCTTTCATTCACGAAGGTAAAACCAGCGCTCCAAAACCCTACACTGAAGCTACCCTACTGAGGGCGATGGAAACAGCGGGCAAACTCGTAGAAAATGAAGAAATGCGCGAAGTCATGAAAGAAAATGGCATCGGGCGCCCTTCTACGCGTGCTAGTATCATCGAGACTTTATTCAAGCGTCAATACATCGAAAAGAAAAAAAAGAATCTTTTTGCAACTCCTACAGGAATGGCGCTCATCGACAAGATATCATTTGACTTATTAAAAAGCCCCGAATTAACAGGGCAATGGGAACACAAACTGCGCATGATCGAACGCGGCACTTATGATGCGCAAACCTTCAAGGATGAATTGTTCGTCATGGTGCGTCAACTTACCGATGAAGTGATCTTCGGTAAGCACTAAATGTAAGTTACCCTACATGCGCTGGGGTGCTTCCACTCCCAATAAACCCAATGCTTGAGCTAGTACCTGACGAACAGTGGCACTTAAAGAAAGTCTGAATTGACGCACGGCTGCATCGGGTTCAATGACAATTTTAACGCTTTGGTAGAAGGTATTGTACAGCTTCACTAACTCATAGCTGTAATTAGCGAGTAGTGCTGGTGAATATCCTTTGGCAGCCTCTTCCAAGGTAGTGCCAAACAAGGCCAATTGCTTGATGATTTCCTTTTCTTCTGGGCGCATTGGCGCGGTCAAGGAAAGTGGTGTTGGGACGTATGCAGCTTTCTCTAAGAGTGTAGAGATGCGCGCATGGGCATATTGCAAGAAGGGGCCAGTGTTGCCTGTGAGGTCGATAGATTCTTCCGGATTGAACAACATGCGTTTCTTCGGATCGACTTTTAACAAGTAATATTTGAGGCCACCCAAGCCAATTTGTGTGTAAAGTTGCTCGCGCGCAGCGTTGTCTAGGCCTTCTAAATGACCACGCTCTTGGGTCATTTCTTTGGCTTTCTCAATGACTTCTGCCATGAGGTCGTCGGCATCTACAACTGTTCCTTCTCTGGATTTCATTTTACCGCTCGGGAGGTCAACCATACCGTAACTCAAGTGAAAGCAATTATTTGCCCAGGTGTAACCTAATTTTTGAAGGATCAAGAACAACACCTTAAAGTGGTAATCTTGTTCATTGCCAACGGTATAAACCATACCGTGTAAATCCGGAAAATCTTTAAAGCGGTCAATGGCCGTTCCGATATCTTGGGTCATGTAAACAGCGGTGCCATCTGAACGCAAAACTAGTTTTTCATCGAGCCCATCTGAGGTGAGGTCTATCCAAACAGAACCGTCGGGTTTCTGATAAAAAACGCCGCTTTTAAGGCCCTCCATGACTTGGTCTTTGCCGAGTAAAAAGGTGTCGGATTCGTAATAAAGTTTGTCGAAAGAAACGCCCATTTGCGCATAAGTTTGGTCAAAACCAGCATACACCCAACCGTTCATGGTAGACCAAAGCAAATAAACTTGCGGGTCACGAGCCTCCCACCTCACCAACATATCTTTGGCTTCTTGTAAGATCGCTGTTTGGTTTTTGGCCAATTCCTTGATCTTATCGTCGAGCGCAGCTACTGCTTTTTCGTCTTTACCTTCCTTGGCTTTTTCAAAATTGAGTACTGCTTCTTCAATGGTAGTTGGGGTATCAGAAAAGTTCCCACTTTGCCATTGCGCCATGATTTCCTTAGCCTCTATTTGCAGTGCTTTGTCGAACTCGACGTAGTATTTTCCCACGAGCTTATCGCCTTTTAGGCCTGTGTTGGCTGGTGTTTCTCTTTCACCTCGTGCATTGACTGGGGAGAATTTCTCCCACGCAAGCATAGATTTACAAATATGAATACCGCGGTCGTTGATGACTTGCGTGCGCACTACTTTGTGCCCGACGGCACGTAAAATTTCGGCAACGGATGCACCCAGGAAAATATTGCGCAAATGACCCAAGTGCAAAGGCTTATTGGTGTTGGGCGAGGCATATTCCACCATTACGGTTGGCTTTGAATTGGCTGGTGAAAATCCGTAATTTGCTTGATTTTGCATTTGGCTGAGCTGCTCGAGCCAATACATATTCGTAAATACAATATTTAAAAAGCCACTCACTACGTTACAATGAGAAACACCTTCGATATTTTGTTCAATCCAAATTTTGAGCTTAGCTCCAGCCTCTTGTGGAGTACAGCGCAATAATTTGACAAAAGGAAAAACGACCAATGTGAGATCGCCTTCCATGTCGCGGCGGGTTTGTTGAAACTGAATGAAAGATTCTTGGATTGGCACACCAAATAAATCGGGTGCAGCGGCAAGTAAGGCTTGACGAATCTGTTTTTCCATTTTAGGAGAGTTGGGTAATGATGTTTTCGATGAGGTCAAGCGTGCGCTCTGCCATTTTGTTTTTCTCGTCGTCTAGACAAGGATTTACTTCTACAACTTCAAGGGCACATAGCCTTGGGTCTTTTGAAAAATAAGTCAGTATTTCATTTGCCTCCATAAAATGTAAGCCATCGGCAACCGGAGTGCCGGTACCATAAGAAGTTTCCACGGGGTCAATACTATCCACATCAAAAGAAACGTAAATAAGGTCGCAAGCCTTCAGTTGAGAACTCATCTCAGCCAAACAAACAGAAAGCCCCTTTTGGCGCAATTCAGCTACAGTGTAATTTTTTAACTGTAATTCTTTCATCATGAGTTCTTCTTCTAGTTCTGTGTCACGCACACCAATATAGATAAGGTCTTGAGGTAAAAATGCATGGCTTTTAAGGTCATTCCAATGACCTACAGTAGCAGAATCTGGCTTGTTTTTAGCCAAATGAAGGTGGTCGAGCCCGAGGGCTGCCGCGATCGGCATACCGTGAATATTGCCAGATGGGGTGGTGTATGGAGAATGAATATCGGCATGTGCATCTATCCAAATGACACCGATACGCTGCTGACCATGTAACTTGTGAAGCGCAGCTAAAGTGCCTGCTGCTGCACTGTGGTCCCCAGATATCAAAAAGGGCATAGCTTTATGAGCAATACAATTTTGTATTTTTTCTTCAAGAGAATCAAATACACTGCGCAAACCGTCAATATTTTTAGCAAAAACAAAAGGGCTTTTGTGATCGAGTAGGTCATTGTACTGATCAACAATTTGAACGGGATAATCGGCAAATAAAGTGCTTCCTTTGGTTCGGGCAGCAGCTCGGATGGCTTCTGGACCTAGCGAAGCACCACGTGTACCTGCTCCTAATTCAGAAGGATTAAAGATAAATTGTAAATTTCTAGGCATAAAGGACCCTTAAGGGGCTGATACAAAGATAAGGCTATTTTGGCAATGCTTTTGTCCATTTTACTTAGCTTTGTTTATGCCGAAGTACATCTTTCTGTTCTTATTTTGCGCTTTAGTTCAAATCTATTCAGCTCAAAAACCATTTATTGGTAGTTTAGAATATCATTTAATTAGCGTAGACTTCATCAGTAAAGATACCACCGAAGGCAAACTTTTTATCTATGCACTAGACTCTATGGTGCGGTATAGCTACCTCATGACAGATGGCAAAAAGCAAGAAAGTATCCATCATTTGAAAAGAAAAAAACTACTCTCCTTAATCGAACTAGATGGGCAGTTTTTTGCAGTTCAAATCGTTGATTCACTCCCTGAAAATAGCAAGCTCGACTACAAAGCCAAACGCGGAAAAACAATTGTCAATGGGCTCATTTGCAAAGAAGCAATCATAGAAAATACCCAAGGGACAACGCCCTTACTTTATACCAAGAAAATAGCCTCAAGGTACTTTGTTGGACTCAAAGGTGCACCTGGTTTACCGGTTAAAGGGCAAATTCCTACAGATAACGGTTATATGGCTTTCGAGCTTCGAAACTGGAATGAGCGCACCCCGCCTATTCAATTATTTATTCCTGACAAAAAATACAAAGTACTCTCACTAGAGGTATTTTTAGAACAATTACAAACTCAAAATAAAAACGCTACTCAAGATTAACTAACAGCTTGCTGTTTATAGGTTTGCAGCCTTTTCATTTTTGGTGTACCGCTTTACTGTATTTTCGTTTAATTAGACGCTAAAGCCTCATGGAAGAAAACGAATACATCCCAAAATCACGCTCCAAACCTGCTTCAAAAACAGAGGAACCAACTCGTGCGCGAGTTAAAAAGCAAGAGGAGGCTGAGCCTGTGCGCCAGAAGTATAGCAAAAAGTCTTCAAATGAGGGTCCTTCGGCTGCTGCCAAGCTAAAGGAACGGATCAACTTACCAAAAATTAAAATTATTGTTGGAGCGCTTTTAAGTTTGTTAAGTATTTACTTGTTTTTAGCTTGTATTTCTTACCTCTTTACTTGGACCAAAGACCAAGACCAACTGCTCAATAGAAGTTTTGTCGCCTATATTTTTAATAACGACCTTCCTGCAGCAGAAAATTGGCTAGGGAAATTCGGTGCCTGGACTTCTCATCTACTCATTTACCGCGGATTTGGCCTGCCCTCTTTTGGTCTTATTTTCCTTATGTTTCTTGGCGGTTTTAAGATTCTATTTGGAACAGCTCTGCTTCCTTTAGCCAGGGCAACCAGTGTAACGATCAGCTATGTTCTTTGGGGTTCTATATGCTTAGGTTTTTTTAGTTCGCAAATGAGCTATGCTGGCGGTGCCTTTGGCTTCTACACCAATCAGTGGCTGCAAATTACTTTTGGTGGATTCGGCACCTTATTTATGCACATAATTGCGTTTTTTGTCCTCACTACGCTTCAATTCAGTCCTAATTATCGAGCGCTCTTACAGCGTATTTTTGGGACAAAAGAGCAAGTCAACGATTCAGATGAAGAAGCCTTGAACGATGACGCTACGTCTTTTGACGATATTTATGTAGTCAATACAATCAAAGCGGATCAAATCAAAGCAGACAACATCTCCCAAACTGTAGTCTTTGACGACGGCGATGAAGACGATATTTTTGAGCAAGACAGCGAATTAATTGTCCAGGTAGACAAAGAACCAACGGCAGAACCAATCCAAGAAAACAGCTTTGACTCTGACTTTGAAATTGAATTAGGGGCGGATCCAATTATCGATACCCCCATTAAAACCCCAATGTCTGAAGAGGAAGACCGCGCTTCACAGTTAGTGAGTGAACACGGTGAATACGATCCCACCAAAGACTTAGAAGGATATTTACTACCGCCACTAGAACTCATGAAAGAATATGTATCTACGGGTGTCTCGGTCAGTAAAGAAGAACTTGAGAATAATAAGGATAGAATCGTAGAAACGCTTTCACATTACAAGATTGATATCGCAAAAATTAAAGCAACCGTAGGGCCCACCGTTACACTTTACGAAATTGTACCAGCACCTGGTGTTCGCATTTCAAAAATCAAAAACCTCGAGGACGATATTGCCTTGAGTCTATCCGCTTTAGGCATCCGAATCATCGCTCCCATTCCAGGTAAGGGCACAATCGGTATTGAGGTGCCGAATTCAAATCCAGAAATGGTTTCAATGCGCTCACTTATCGCCTCTGATAAATTTCAGAACTTCGACGGTGAGCTGCCAATCGTGATGGGCAAAACAATCACCAACGAAACATATGTTTTTGACCTCACCAAAATGCCACACCTACTCGTAGCAGGGGCAACCGGGCAAGGAAAATCAGTAGGTCTTAATGCTATTTTGATATCCATCCTTTATAAAAAACATCCGGCGCAAGTTAAATTTGTCTTAGTCGATCCTAAAAAAGTTGAACTGACCCTCTTCAATAAAATTGAACGGCACTTCTTGGCCAAACTGCCGGGAGAGGAGGACGCCATTATTACCGATACTTCTAAAGTCGTCAACACACTTAATTCTTTGTGTATCGAAATGGACGATCGCTACGAACTGCTCAAAGATGCAAGTGTCAGGACGATTAAGGAGTACAACGCTAAATTTATTGGGCGTCGCTTAAATCCGGAAAAAGGACACCGTTACCTTCCATATATTGTAGTGCTCATAGATGAATTTGCCGATCTCATCATGACTGCTGGAAAAGAGGTGGAACACCCCATTGCACGTATTGCGCAGTTGGCACGCGCCATAGGCATTCACCTCATCGTGGCTACGCAGCGGCCGTCTGTTAACGTGATAACGGGTATGATTAAAGCCAACTTCCCCGCGCGCATTGCCTTTAGAGTTTTGTCAAAAATTGATTCGCGTACCATTCTTGACGCCTCAGGTGCTGACCAATTAATTGGTCGTGGCGATATGCTCATTTCTACTGGCTCCGAAATGAAACGCTTGCAGTGCGGTTTTGTGGATACCCCTGAAGTTGAAGAAATCTGTAACTTTATTGGTTCGCAACGCGCTTATCCCGAGGCTTTAATTCTACCCGAATATATTGCAGAAGGATCAGAAGCCAGTGGGGATATTGACATGAATGAGATAGACAACATGTTTGTCGATTCTGCTCGAATTGTTGTTATGAATCAACAAGGCTCTGCAAGTTTATTACAACGTAAACTCAAACTGGGTTATAACCGCGCAGGGCGTATTGTGGATCAGCTCGAAGGTATGAATATCATTGGGCCTTTTCAAGGAAGCAAGGCCAGAGAAGTTTTGTTTTCAGATATCGAAAGCCTCGACGAATTCTTGCGCACTAAAGGCCTGCTGTAAGCAATACTACTTGACCCGATTTAAGCCCAAAGCCTTTAACATGAATTTTGGCAAGTGCTTCGGTTTTGCACCTTGTTTTAGGCGAAGATAAAGCCCTATTTTCTTCAAAATAGGAACCTTATGGGTCTCCACAAATTCTATCCAATAACCGTCCGGATCCTCGATATAGGCAAAACGCCCTGCTGCCTCGCCCATATCAAACGAATTGTCAGAATCTACAGTAAATGGATTACCAAATTCAGCACAACGCAATTTTAAGGCGTCCATACCCTGTACATCAAAACAGAGATGAATAAAACCCCAATCTCCCCAAAAACGATTTTCGAAAATTTGACGTGCGCCATTCTGACTACTGAGTGCTACCAACTCTATTTCAGTAATGCCTAAAAGCGCTGCAAAATAGCCCTCTCGAACTTTTGGATGCGCTAACAATACCCTTCTAAATGAGGCATTGCCTCGGGGCAAAAATTCAAAATCTGAGAATGCCATTTCTTTATCGTAGTCCACTTGATTAAAACCAAGTAGTTCCTGATAAAAAGGTTTGCTACGCTCCATGTCTGAAACGCCAATGACAGCACCGGCCACACCTCCACACTTGGAAGGGTGCTTAGAAGAGGTAAACCAAGATCTGGCCTCTACAATTTGAAAATAATTACCGTTAGGATCTTGGACATAACAGGTCCAACGACCCGCTGGATCTTGCAAAGCTGGGCTTACTTTGGCACCCATTTGCTGTAGGTGTCTTTGCGTATGGCGTACATCCTCAGATTTGATCTTACATATAAAAACACCGAAGTCTCCAAGCTGAGGCTCAAAATTTGCTTGAACAGTAGGTCGAGATGTAAATTGCCAAATTTCAAAACCGCCGCCACCAGCCATATTCAAGGCTAGTGTTGCGGTTCGATGCTGTACTTCTCCTCCCGTGTAACGGGTCATGAGGGGTGCCGGTGCCGCCTCTTCAAAAATACGAACATCCAGACCAAATGCCTTTCTATACCATGTCCAGATATCTTGCACTTCGGGTACACCAATACCAATTTGTTGAATACCGTTGATGTAGAATGTATGTTTCATTTTATTTATCGTATTGCGCGTTCATTGAATAAGAGATAACCAAAACTCAGTTGAAGCTGAATGGGTTGGACATATTTAGGCAAATAATTAATCGTAGCTCTTATGGGACCAACAGGTGAATGATAAATGATATTTGCCGCCGCCAATATGCTTCTGCCATCCAGAGGCTTTGCATAGGTAAATGAGCCATCCGGATTCAAAACCAATTGAATGATCGGTAAAAATGCATAAGCATCGAGCCTTAAATCTATATTTTTAAGCGGACTCACTATCAATTGTGCACCGCCACAAACATACTGCGTTGACCGATACGCTGCAATAAAATAGGTATCTAAATCTGGCAAAACATTGATACCGGGCAAGGCGAGCATACTCGCAGTATAGTTTGCAAATAAAGACTGGCTATTGAGCACGGATTTAAGGTGTAAGCCTAAATTGACCACTTGTTTCTTTTGAAATGGAAAAGTAAGTAGCTCAAACTGTAAACTAAGCCATTGGTGATTTTTGCTAACGGTATCAGTAGAGGTGGAGGTGGTTCCGGGAAATGTAAGTTCTTTACCCCGAACATAGGTGGCTTTGAACTCTAGAAGGGTTCCCGAACTTGCGTATTGTTTGCGATTGAGTGTATTACTTGTGTAGGCTAAACGTATACTTTCACCAATAAAAGACGTATAATCTGCGGTGTCTTCTTTTGTAAAGTAATCCGTCTGGTAGTAGGAGTCGTCTAACCAAAATACACGCGTATTTGCCGTAAAAATACTATGTGTTCCGGTTGGGACTTTGAATTGCAAACCTGTGTAGCGCTCCTCTTGTATCAAAAAAGAGGGCTTCACATCTTCGAAAAAAGTCGCAAAACTCTTAAAATAGTCCCAACGATTCAGCACAAAATAAGCGCTCAACGAAACAGGAATACTGCCTGGAAAAACCAGTTCGTAATTGATCTTGCCAGAACCATAAAATTTTCCAAAATAAGAGGAGAGGTCTATACGCTGACCAACAAGTCCTGCTCTTCGATAAGTCAAACCTAAGAAACCTGTGTTGATTGCTCTGGAGGAGATGATTCCGCCGAAATCTATCCGAAATGCATTTGCTTTGTTGACCTTCAGCAGTAAGGTTAGCGTAGAATCGTTGCGGAGCTCAAAATTTGGACTGACAAAACTATAATAAGGAGCTGCTAGTGCTCGTAAATAACGCTTTTCTAGAGCTAGACTATCTAATATTCGCTTGCTGTATTTTGGTAAGATAGCCGTTCTTACAAATGGTAGGTCAAGCTTGCGACCCGAATTAGAACGCACCTCGCTCACGGCTAAGGGCAACAATTTTGCTTTGAAATTTTGTCTCTTTATCGCGCGTTCGTTTGGGTCTACTCGGCTTGATACATGTGCGAGAATGCTGTCAATTTGAAGCATTGTTGCCGAATAGCCATCTTGTATTGCTTGTTGTACATTGTCAAAATCAAAAGTTCCAACAGCTGTATTTGGTTCGATAATTAAGCCCTCTTTACATGGCATCGTGTAGTTGGTCGGCGTGGTCATCATGCTGGTGAGCAGACCTAAAAAATCGCGATCGGAAACTGGGGGCAAATTTTTGGAAACATTACTCCCAATAATAAAGTCAGGTTGAAATTCGCTATACAAAACATCGATTGGGAAATTATTATAGAGCCCTCCATCAAAATACAAAACACCATCAATCCTTACCGGATTGAGGTATAATGGAAAAGTCATGGAAGCGCGAACCACTTGATTGAGCTTTCCCTTAGAAAAAGTGATACTGCTCTTTGATTCTACCGCTGAGGCCACACAACGATACGGAATAAATAATTGGTTAAAATCTTCTTGAACCGACGCGCTGGCTCGACCAAATATTTTAAGCATTTCAAAGTCCAAATAGGTCGGATCTATTAAGGCAAGGGGCAATGATTTTTGCAGAATACTATCTTGTGCAACGCTGAAATTAAACATAGAAGCGTTTGCAGCATCTTGATAAAATAAAAATTGATGTTCTGCATCTTCTTGGCCTTTGACCATGAGCTCAAAAGATTCAGAAAGTACGTAGGCTTCAATTTCTTGAGGTGAATAACCGCTGGCATACATGGCGCCTACCAATGCACCTGCCGAAGTGCCTACGATAAAGTCAATAGGAATATGATTATCTTCCAGCGCTTTTAGAACGCCAACATGGGCCACACCTGAAGCGCCGCCGCCGCTTAAGACCACCCCTACGGTTTGTCTTCCTTGGGCCAAGAGCTGCAAAGTGAAAAAAAGGAAGGGTAAGAGGTATTTGGTCTTCGACAAATTCGTTCTTTTGTACAAAGTTAACGAATCCCTAAACAATGCAATCCACCACTAGTTCAAAAAGCGACTTACTCACCATCACCCTCAAAAGTTTTTTTGGCTTTGAAGCTACACTTGCCGAAGAGCTACAAGAACTCGGATATCCAGAGCCCGTATTGCTCAACAGAGCTGTTCAAATCAAGGGTACTTGGACAGATGTCTATAAACTCAATCTATATTGTCGTTGTGCGATTTCCGTTTTGGTAGAAATTGAAAAGTTCTACATACAGACTGAAGAAGATTTGTACAAACGCGCGATGCGCATCAAATGGCACGAACTTTTTGACGTCAACAAAACTTTCGCCGTTAAGGGAGCCATCTTTTCGCCAATTTTTAGCAATACACACTACCCGTTCCTTCTCATCAAAGATGCAATTGTCGATGTTTTCAAGGCTAAAACTGACGAACGCCCCAACATTGACGTCAAGAAACCAAGTATTCTTTTCGACCTCTACATCAAAGACAAAGAAGTAACGCTCTCTGTAAATACCAGCGGGCTTCCTTTGTTCCAGCGCGGTTACCGAACTGCAGTAGGCCCAGCTCCTATAAATGAAGTTGTTGCTGCTTGTCTGATTAGAATGTCTGGTTGGGACCGCAAACAAACGTTGGTCGATCCTTTTTGTGGCTCTGGAACCCTACTCGTGGAGGCTGGGCTTTTGGCTAGCGGTATTCCGAGCAACATAGAAAGACAGCATTATGCATTCAAAAACCTCAAGAACTATGATGCAGCTATTTGGGATGAGCTTTATGAAAATGCGCCTAGAATAGCAAGAACACTTCCCTGCACGCTTATCGGTGGCGATATCTCAGATGAAATGGTACTAAAAGCGCGTAGAAACCTCCGAACTTTCTCTTTTGGTCGTTTCGTTGAAGTTTTTTCCACTCCCTTTGACAAACTAAAAGTAGAACCGCCTGTATTTATGATCACGAATCCGCCCTACGACGAACGCCTATCTACAGATATCGAAGAACTCTACGGAACTTTTGGCACTTGGCTCAAGCATCAAATGACTGGCAGTAAAGCCTGTGTAATCAGTGGTAGCATCGAAGGCTTTCATGCCATCGGTCTTAAAGCAGCAAAAAAAGATCGAATTTTTAATGGCGATATCGAATGTGAATTTAGACAATACGACTTGTTTCAAGGAAAAAAGGAGCTCAATTGAGCCCCTTTTTTTTTGTAATATCTTGAAAGTTGTATGTTAGCATAAAAGCACTATTAGCGCTCGTCGACTGGTACATAATTGCGATTCGTATGGCCCGTATAGATTTGACGAGGGCGTCCAATTGGCTCTTTATTTTCGGTCATTTCTTTCCACTGTGCGATCCATCCTGGTAAGCGGCCAATCGCAAACATAACAGTAAACATTTCTGTAGGGATGCCCATTGCCTTGTAGATGATACCTGAATAGAAATCTACGTTTGGATATAAATTTCGTGCTTTGAAGTATTCGTCTTCAAGGGCCACTTTTTCTAGTTTCTTCGCAATTTCTAACAATGGGTCGTTGACGCCTAGTTTTTCTAGGACATCGTCACAAGCTTTTTTAATAATTTTAGCTCGTGGGTCAAAGTTTTTGTATACACGGTGACCAAAGCCCATTAGGCGGAATGGATCTTCTTTGTCTTTGGCTTTGGAGACCCATTTGTCGACGTTTCCGCCATCGGCATGAATTTGCTCGAGCATCTCGATTACCTCTTGGTTGGCTCCACCGTGAAGTGGACCCCAAAGTGCAGAAATACCAGCTGAAACAGATGAATAGACATTGGCGTGAGAGGAGCCAACAATGCGAACAGTTGAAGTAGAGCAATTCTGTTCGTGATCGGCATGAAGAATTAAAAGTTTGTTGAGTGCATCTGTGACAACAGGATCTACATGATAGTCTTCAGTAGGCATAGAAAACATCATGTACATTAGGTTCTTACAGTAGTCGTACTCATTGCGTGGATACATGAAAGGATGGCGGATGAGATTTTTGTAAGACCATGCCGCAAGCGTGGGTAACTTTGCAATCAAACGGTGAATCGTGAGATTTTTAGCTTCGGGGCTGCGGTTAGGATCGAGAGACTCAGGGTAAAAGGTGGCCAATGAGGCAATCGTTGAAGAAAGTACGCCCATCGGATGCGCCTTTGAAGGATAAGCCTCAAAAAACTGTTTCATATCTTCATGAACCAGGGTGTGTTTACGGATGCTATCTTGAAAGGCATCTAGTTCTGCACGATTTGGTAAATTACCATAAATCAGCAGATAAGATACTTCGATAAAAGTGGCCTTTTCTGCGAGTTGTTCGATAGAATAACCTCTGTAATGAAGTATTCCTTCTTCACCATCAAGATAGGTGATAGAACTTTTAGTTGCCCCGGTGTTTTTGTAACCAGTATCTAAGGTGATGTACCCGGTTAGATCGCGCAATTTGGAGATGTCAATTGCTTTTTCGTTTTCGGTTCCTACAACAACGGGTAGCTCATAAACCTTGCCGTCGAGTTCAATTTTGGCTGTTTCACTCATGTGATGAAAATATGTAGTTTGATAATGTGTGCCTAAATTACAAAAGAATCAGCAAATGAAGCGCAAGAAGACCGATAAAAACTATTAATGATGATGAAAATTTATAGTTCCTCTAATATGTAGGAATGAATTATATTAAAAAGGTGATTTCGTGTATTGCCTCCATAAATACCATGGTTTTTGTTGGGGTAGATAAATAGGTCAAATTGCTTGTTTGCCTTCACCAGCGCGGAGATCATTTCCATGCTGTTCTGGTAGTGAACGTTGTCATCTGCTGCACCATGAATGAGTAAATATTTACCTTGTAAGTCTTTGGCAAAATTTATTGGTGAGTTGTCGTCGTAGCCGTTCGCATTTTCTTGAGGTGTGCGCATGAAGCGCTCCGTGTAAATATTGTCGTAGAAACGCCAGTTAGTAACGGGGGCCACCGCAATTCCCACCTTGAATAAACCGTTTCCTTTTGTCATGGCAAGCGAAGACATAAAACCACCGTAGCTCCAACCCATAATTCCTAACCTAGAGGGGTCTACATCTTTGCGCTTGGCAAAGACTGTGGTGGCATCGATGATGTCTTGAATTTCTAGTTTGCCAAGTTGTAAATAGGTCGACTTTTTGAAATCAGCGCCTCGGTATTGGGTGCCTCTTGGGTCTATACTCAAGACCATATATCCTTCTTGAGCCAGCAGTTGGTGAAAGAAATAATCATTGCCATCCCAGCTATCCAACACTTCGTTGTGGCCCGGGCCACCATAAACATTGACAAAAACGGGATATTTTTTTGTCGAGTCATAGGAAGTCGGCAAAAGAAGAGAGGCGTTGAGCGTTGCACTCGAAGTGTTGATAGAAATGAATTTTTTACGGCTTAGGTTTTCTTTTTTCATCTTCGCAACTAAGGCCGCGTTATCTTCAAGAATTTGAACCAACTCGCCACTTGCTTGTCGCAAGGCAATTACCGGAGGTGTATTGGCATTTGAAGTACTGTGAATAAAATATTGCATGCCGTTTAAGAATTCTGCATTGTGATACCCAAGGTCAGGTGTAAGGTTCTTTTTTTGGGTGCCATCTTGACGAATACTGTAAATCGATTTGTAAATTGCTCCTGGTTCTGCGCTTGCATAATAAATGGTTTGGCTCAATTCGTCAATGCCTAAAAATTCGATGACGTCCCAAGCGCCCGAGGTAATTGCTGTACTTTTACCATCGAATCCGAGTCGGTAGATATGATTATAACCACTCACTTCACTCGTTCTTAAAATAGACTTTCCATCTTGTAAAATCAGTAAATTGTTGTCGACATCGACGTAAGTAGAAGAAGTCTCTGTGAAGAATTCCTTGCTTGATATCTGTTTTTGACTTGCGTCAATAAGCCAGTAATGGAGTTCGTTTTGATGTCTATTCATCGTTTGTACGATAAGCTGATTGGATTTGGTCGACCAATTCAATCTTGGTATGTACTCATAGGCTCCTAAATCGATTTTTTGAAGCTTTTCACTTTTTACCTCTAGTAGATTTAATGTGACCACACTGTTTGCCTCGCCAGCTTTTGGATACTTGTATTTAAATTGTTCGGGATAAAGATCGCCGTATAATGCTATTTGAAATTCGGGCACTTCTTGCTCATCAAACTTTAAAAAAGCGAGGTATTGACTATCAGGCGACCAACAATATGCTTTGGTGAGTGCAAATTCTTCCTCATAAACCCAATCCGTAGTGCCATTGATGATTTTATTGCGCTTGCCGTCTTGGGTCATTTTGTGAACCTTCCCAGTATTGAGGTTTTTAATGAATATATCATTGCCATGAATAAAAGAAACCATTGTGCCATCAGGGCTGTATTCTGCTAAAGTTTGCGGAGTATGTTCGGCATCGAGCGCATCGAGTTTTTTGGTTTTCAAATCATAAAGAAAATAAAACGCATCAAAACTGCGTCGATAAATGGCTTTTGGAGCGGTCCAAAGGAGTACTTTTTGTTCGGTAGAATTGAATTCAAAACCAGCAACTTCTATTGGTTTATCTTCCCAAACAAGGGTGGATTTTGAAATGAGTATTTGCGTTTGGTGTCTTTCTTTTGAAATATTACCTTTTACTAAATCCCCATTAACTCCCCATTCTACATAATGCAGGCCATCATTGAGCATCCGATAGGCACTTGCTCCTTTTGCACTGAATTCATAATTGCGCCAAATACGCTCAACTGTTAAATCTTGAGCAACAACTTGCTGAAAAAGAAAAGAAATAAATAAAACGCTAAATAGAATTTTCATGACCATTTAATTGAATCCTAAAATTACATAGATTTCCGACGTAATGTTTAGCTCATAGAGTCTTAACAAATAAATCACTTATCTTTTTTTAAAGTATTACGTATTTCTACCAAAAAGCGCTAAATTTGTAATAGCTTTTTTATGACCTCCTTGACGCTTCATCTGTGCCGAAACCATAAAAATAGCACCATTAAAACCAAATCTGATTGTCAGTTGAATTAAACTTAGCATCATGAAGCAAACTCTACTTTTATTTTCCTTTTTATACACGTCGCTTACTTTTGCTCAAAACACATGTGATGAGCTATTTATATCTGAGTATGTCGAAGGTTGGTCCAATAACAAGGCACTTGAAATCTACAACCCTACCAACAATCCGATTAACCTATCCGGTTATTTCGTAAGTCGTTATTCGAATGGTGCAACAACGGCAACAGTTGCCAACTCAGTTCAACTATCCGGAACAGTTCCTGCAAAGGGTGTGTACGTTGGTGTTATTGAGAAGCTCGACCCTATGGGAACAGGGCAAGAAGCCCCAGTTTGGGACTCTCTTCAAGCCAAAGCAGATGGTTTTTATTGCGAAGATTACAATACTTCAAACGCTTGGTATTGGAATGGCAATGACGCTATATTATTAGGGAAAGGAACCCTACCTGCTTCTCCAACCGCAGTCATCAATGCGACCAACGTAACTGGTTTTGCGGTAGTTGACGTCTTCGGTAAAATAGGAGAAAACCCAGCCAACGAAACAGGTACTTCTTCTGGCAATAATGGCGCATGGTCCACACAATTTCCGTACAGCACAGGTCTAGGTGTTTTGCTCACTAAAGACCACAGCCTTCTTCGTAAACCTACTATTTTAAAAGGGCAAACAAGCAATCCATCTTTTTTTGATCCCTTACTCGAATGGGATAGTATTCCACCTGTTATTGTGCGTTTAGATGCAAACGGCGACACCCTTTTCGGTATGAGCGGCAATCCAATTTTGGACGGAAACTGGTCTTCGTTGGGCGTTCATGAGTGCGTTTGCAACACAATTGGTTTGAACCCAGCTACAAAAGCTGAACCAAGTATTTACCCCAATCCAAGCAGTGGTATTGTTTTTGTCAATACACAAAATGAGATCCGCAAAATTCAAGTCGTCTCTGCACTTGGTCAGCTTGTAAAAGAAATCAACGTAAGTGCAGCACAACCAAACGTTGAAATCAACCTTCATGAATATCAGGGTGTTTATTTCTTGCGCATGACCTCACTTTCGGGTCAGCAAAGCCTTCATAAAGTGATCATTCGCTAAGATGCGCCTCTCACTTATTGGGTTGCTCCTAGCATTATCTGGAGTTTCCTTCGGTCAACAATTAGGTAAAATAAGCGGTGTAGCTCAGATGTCACCCGGAGAGGTTGTTGTTGCGGGGGCCAAAATTACCCTTCTCAAGGAGGGTGCTGCAATTGCACGCGTTGCTACCAACGATCTCGGCTCCTACGAAATTTCAAACATACCATTTGGTAATTACCAAATCATGTTTACGCTCCCTCTTACCGATACCATTCGCTTCGCTATTCAGCTCAATCAAGTCAGTCTTGTGCAAAACTTTACCATCCGAGCCACCCAAGAAGTACGTGAAATCCGCGTGATAGGCAACTTAGTCAATGGTCAAAATGTTCCGGTTGCCGTTACCAAAATTGATACCAAAAAAATTACCGAAGAACTAGCCTCTAGAGATCTTCCCATGCTCTTAAACGGTACACCAGGCGTTTATGCCACCAACCAAGGAGGAGGAGACGGAGATGCGCGCATTAATGTGCGTGGCTTTGACCAGCGCAATGTTGGCGTTATGATCGACGGCGTTCCTGTAAACGATATGGAAAACGGCGCAGTTTATTGGTCTAATTGGTTTGGTCTAGACGCCATTACCTCTCAAATGCAAGTACAACGAGGACTAGGCGCTACAAAAATTGCTATGCCGTCAATTGGCGGAACCATTAATATCATTACCCAAGGTGTGGGCACTAAAAAGGGTGGAAGCTTCAAACAAGAATACGCTACGGGTAACTTTTTGCGCAGTTCACTCTCATACAACACCGGCATGACCCCTTCTGGGTGGGGGCTTACTTTTTCTGCCTCCTACAAGCAAGGCCAAGGTTGGGTAGACGGCACCCCGACGCAAGGTTTTTTCGGCTATACCAAAATCTCCAAAAGACTCGATAAGCATTTACTTACGCTTTCTGCTTTTTCTGCTCCACAACAACATGGCCAGCGTTCCTTTTTTCAAGGAATCCAGTATTGGGATGCCAGTCGTTCTCAAGCGCTTGGCGTGCAGTTCGACTCTACCCTTTTACTCAACGATATGGGTATTCGTTACAACCAACATTGGGGCTACGTAACCAACGATGCAGGTGAGCGTGAAATCCTAAACGAACGTCGTAATTTCTACAATAAACCACAAATTACACTCAAAGATTTTTGGTCGGTCAACGACAAATTAGATATTTCAAATTTGGCCTACCTCTCTGTTGGGCGTGGTGGAGGCACTAGTATCTTCAATTCTTCAGCCATTTTGCGTGATAGCAATTTTAACATCGACTGGGACCAAATGATCACCGAAAACCAAGTGAATTCTTTATTTGGAACTCCAAATATTGACCCGCTTTATTCGGATTCAGAGATCAAAGCCAGCCAGATATTATTAGCGAGTATCAACAACCATTTTTGGCTAGGTTATTTGGGGCAGTTCAATTACCAATATTCCAAAAAAACTTCTTTTTCAGGTGGAATCGATTACCGCTATTATGAAGGTCGTCATTATCAAATTATCACCAACCTTTTGGGTGCCGACTACTTTTTAAGCGCAGCCAACTTCAATGATCCCGATCCAATGCAAAGGGTTGGAGATAAAATTGCCAAAAATACCTTCAATGCAGACCGCGATGGGGTCGTGACCTATGCAGGTGTTTTTGGCCAAGTAGAGCACAGTGGTGAACGTATCAATTGGTTTGCAAACGTTTCAAGCATCCTTAACGGATACAAAGGCATTGATTACTTTCAACGCAAAGTACTCGAGCTCAGTGATACCACCCTCAGAATTGGAGCACTCGACACCATTCAATACAATGGTCAGACCTATCATGCGGGCTCACCAGGGCTCAATTTCTTCGAAACTGAGTGGAAATACATTCCTGGCGTCACCGTAAAAGGCGGCCTGAGTTACAAATTGAACAAATATCAGGACGTCTATTGTAATTTGGGTTATCTCAACCGCACGCCGCAATTCTCTAATGTCATTGACAACAATAGCAATAGTTTTTTTGGCGAAATCGTCAATGAAATCATCTATGCAGCAGAAGGTGGATATCACTATTCCAACAAGCATTTTGGGGTCAATTACAATGCCTATTTCACCAATTGGAAAAATAAACCTTTCCCTTATGGTGTCGCTGTTCCTGACCCTAACGACCCTACAGAATTTATTCGGGTCAATATCAATGGAATGGATGCCATACACATGGGCCAAGAAATCGATGTTGCTTGGGAAATTTCACCTAAACTTTCTATTGATTTTATGTTCTCTATTGGCAACTGGATTTGGAATTCGAGTAAAACCGTGTTTATACCACAATACGACTCCTTAGAATTTACTTTTGACGCAAAAGGTGTACATGTCGGAGATGCTGCGCAAACCGCAATGGCGGCTTCTTTACGCTATGAACCTATTAAAAATGCCTACATCAAGCTTCAAGGTCAATTTTTTGATCGTTATTATGCCAACTTTGATCCATTCTCCCTGCAAGGTAGCAACGGAGGCCGTGATTCCTGGCAAATCCCCTCCTACTCATTGATTAATTTATTTGCGGGTTACCGCTACAAACAATTTAGTTTTGGAGGTGCCATTACCAATCTCCTCAATACCTCTTTTATATCGGATGCCACTAACAATGCGAATGGCATTTATGATCAATTCGATGCGCGCTCTGCCTCAGTTATGTTTGGCCAAGGTTTGCGCTTCAATATCAACCTCGCAATACAATTCTAACTATGAAAAAATTATTACTCAATCTGGCTATCTTGGCGCTCGGACAACAAGCTTTTGCCCAAACCATTGCCCAAGTTCGCAACCTCGGAATTGGTCAAACTGTAACCGTTACAGGAGTTGTAACCAACGGAAGTGAACTCGGGCCTATTCGCTATTTACAAGATGGGACAGCAGGAATTGCCTGTTACGGATCCAATCTAAATACCATCCAAAAAGGAGACTCCATTACGGCAACAGGTGTCTTATTTGAATTCAGTGGTTTACTCGAATTATCTCCAACCAACAGTTTTATCAATCATGGACAAGCAATTGTTCAGCCTGCACCTCTCGTTATTCCTATCTCAAGTGCAGGAGAAAGCTTAGAAGGTCAATTGGTGCGTTTAGACAATGTCAATTTTGTGCAAACTGGCAACTTTTCTTCCGGAAATAGCACTGTTCAAGTATTTGATGGCTCCAGTACTTTTGATGTGCGTATCAACGGCACCACTAATATCGATGGATCTGCTATCCCATCAGGCCCAATCAGCATCATTGGTCTAATGGGACAATTCAATGCAAACTACCAATTGATACCACGCAGTACCCAAGATATGTTCACTTATGTTGCACCTGCAAGAGAAATCAATGTTAAAATCAATGGAAATAGTGTGCTCACTGGAGATACCTATGTAGTTGGAACAAGTGCAACTACAACCATCACTATTGAAAATTATGGCGTTCAAAACTTAACTGTTTCCGGTGCTAGTTTCAGTGGGCCAAGTGCAGCCGACTACAGCTGCAATGCAAATGTTGTTGTTAGTGGCACAAGCAGCCAAAACGTTACCCTCAACTTTACACCAACAGGAATAGGTTCTCGCTTAGCAACACTTTCTATTGCCAACGACGATGCCGATGAAAATCCATATATAATCAATCTTTATGGTATTGGTTCTAATAACCTAGCAACCGAACCCGCTTCCAACCCTGCTGCGCTTACCTTTCCTAATGTTAAGGCTTATACACTTTCTGGTGAATATCCTGCCGTAAGCGCAGAAAAATACATCGTATTGTGGCGCCAAGGAAGTGCAGTTGCTGGCTTGCCAATAGATGGGACTAACTATAAGCGTGGAGATATTATAGGTAATGCTAAAGTTGCTTACATCGGATCCGGAACAGGTTTTACGCCGCGTCACATTGAGGCAAATACAAATTATCATTTTGCCGTTTATGCATTCAATGGCCCAGCAGGTTACGAAAACTACCGAACAATGAACCCTGCGACAGGAAACGTAACAAGTGAAGGAAGCCAGATTGGAAATTACTATAACGGAATCTATTCAGGTACAAGTTCATTCTTGCCCAACCTCAGCGCTTTGATCAACCCACACACCTCCATTACTTACTACAACTACCTTACCACCATGATGAATCAATATGAGGTCCGAGACACCATCAATGGTCAGTCATATGTAGAATGTGTTTACTCCGGAGAGCGCAAAGTGTTCAATGATCCATTCTCCTGGACAGCAACTGGTTACTCCAGAGAACACACCTTCGCCCATTCTTGGATGCCTACTTTCCCTTGCGATAATCCAGAAAAACCTGAATACAATGACCAACACAACCTATGGCCAACCAACCTTCAGCAAGCCAATACACCTAGAAGTAACCTTCCATTAATGGATATCGATGGCAATGTTGTATTTACTTATCTAGGTGGCAGCGTTGGCTATTCTGGTAATCAATTGGTATACGAACCACGCCCAGAACAAAAAGGAAATGCAGCGCGTTCTATCTTTTATATGGCAACCTGCTACAATGGCATTTCTGGCAATAACTGGCAACTACCTCCCACCCAAAGCCAAGAATCTTTAAAAACATGGCATTTTGCAGATGCTCCTGACAACTACGAAATTGCACGTCATGAATATGCAGCTGTTTTACAAGGCAACCGCAATCCGTTCATTGACTCCGCATATTTTGCCTGCCATATCAATTTTGCCAACATGAGCTACTTGAATTGTGACATGGGTCTAGAAGATAAACTAGACGTCAACTTTTCAGTTTTCCCGGTACCAACAAGTGAAAAATTATATGCCCAAGTAAATGGCCTCGATATCATTGCTTACAACATTGTCGATATCCAAGGTCGATTAATTGCCAACGAAAAAAACATCAAACTACCAGTTCTCGAATATACTACCACAGATTTGAAAGCGGGTATTTATTACTTAAATGTTGAAACGATCCACGGTTCAGTACAACGAGAATTTGTGATTGAATAACAAACATCATACTATTTAATTCTTAGTTCCTTCTTTTTAAAAAGACTCAAGTCTCAAATTGGCTTGAGTCTTTTTCAATTTACTATCTTTGCAACCTAGAAAAAATATTATGTCGTCAGTACCTGTTCGCGTTCGTTTTGCCCCATCACCTACTGGGCCACTCCATATGGGAGGTGTGCGCACCGCTCTTTACAATTACCTCTTCGCTAAAAAACACAACGGAACCTTTTTAATACGTATCGAAGATACAGATCAGACGCGTTTTGTGCCTGGTGCACAAGACTACATCATGGACGCTTTAGCTTGGTGTGGCATCATGCCAACTGAAGGCCCCGGCTTAGGAGGTGAATACGGCCCATATGTGCAATCCGAGCGCAAAGAAATGTATAAACCATATGCCGAGCAACTCATTGCCGAAGACAAAGCATACTATGCATTTGACACCGCCGAGGACCTAGACCTCATGCGCGACCAAGCCAAAACAATGGGTATGCCCAATTGGCAATACAATAGCGTTACGCGCAACAGCATGCGCAATTCACTCACACTTCCACAATCTGAAGTTGAGCAACTTTTAGCAGCAAACCAACCGTATGTTATCCGCATGAAAATGCCGCGCAACCAAGACGTTCGTTTTCATGACCTTATCCGCGGATGGGTAGTTGTCAATACCAACAACCTCGACGACAAAGTCTTGTTCAAAAGTGACGGTATGCCTACTTACCATTTAGCGAATATAGTAGACGATCATACCATGGCCATAAGCCACGTTATTCGCGGTGAAGAGTGGTTACCCTCAGCACCACTGCACGTATTGCTTTACGAAGCTTTTGGCTGGCCTTGCCCCGAATTTGCACATCTTCCACTTTTACTCCGCCCAGATGGCAATGGTAAACTCTCCAAGCGCGATGGCGACCGACTCGGCTTTCCTGTTTTTCCAACAAATTGGCTCACCTCAGAAGGAGAACTCTACTCTGGCTACCGCGAAAAAGGATACTTACCTGAGGCCTTTATTAATATGCTAGCACTTTTAGGTTGGAACCCCGGAACAACCCAAGAAATTTTTAACATAGACGAACTCGTTGCTGCCTTTTCACTTGAACGCGTGAGTAAAGCTGGTGCCAAATTTGATCCTGAAAAAACGAAATGGTTTCAACAAACCTATTTACGCGCACAATCCAATTCAGCTATTGCGCAGCAACTGCGTCAGATTCAAAATCTTGACTACACTGATGCTACTCTAGAACAAATTTGTCACCTCATGAAGGAACGTGCCACCTTTGCACAAGACATTCTAACAGAAGGAGCCTATTTATTTGGCCAACCTGCTTCGTTCGACGCAGAAATTATTCTTAAAAAGTGGAAGCCAGAAACAACAGTATACATTCAAGAATGGAAAAATGTTGTCGCTAATCTTTCTGATTTTTCAACGGAAGCAATCGAAGCGGCATTTAAAACGTTTTTAGCTGAAAAGCAATTAGGCATAGGCGCAGTGCTCCTGCCTTATCGTTTGGTGCTCACCGGCGTTGGTGCAGGTCCGGGGATGTTTGAAATCTCAGCGTTTCTAGGTAAAGAAGAAGTACTCGCTCGAATAGAAATGGGTTTACGTGCTGTAGAAAATATCCTTCATGAAGCATAAAATTTTTGTAAGCGGTATAAAGTGCTACGCCTATCACGGCTGTTTGCCTGAAGAAGGGCGTATTGGTGGCCATTACGAGGTAAATATCGAAATTCAAACGAACTTTAGCAAAGCTGCTGAACAAGATTCATTGGCAGACACCGTAGATTACGTTGATGTCAACCGTATTGTAATTGAAGAGATGGCCATACGTTCCAAACTCATTGAGCATGTTGGCCATCGCATCGTAACGCGCATGAAAACTGAATTAAGCGGTATCGACAACTTAAAAGTTCAGATTACAAAAATTTGCCCGCCCATCAACGGTGATGTCGCTTCTGTAGCCATCACCATAGAAGCTTAATTTAAAGCGCAACCCGCTCTTCTAAAAATTTCAAAAACGCCACGGTTGCTCTTGCTCGGTGGCTAAACTTGTTTTTATCGGTCAACGACATTTGTGCAAATGTCTTATTTTCATCCTCAGGAAAAAAGATAGGGTCATAGCCAAAACCTTGGGTTCCGATCTTTTGAGTCCCAATTCTTCCTTTCACAATTCCGGTAAATTGATACTCCTGATGACCATCTAAATAAGTAATAACTGTTTTAAACTGCGCACTGCGGTCTGCGCTATCTTGCAATGCTGCCAATAATTTATCCATATTGGCAGCATCACTGCGCGCTTCGCCTGCATAGCGGGCTGAATGTACGCCTGGTGCGCCATTTAAAGCCGTAACTTCTAGGCCAGTGTCATCGGCAAAACAAGGCAAACCGAAATGCTTGAAAACCCAGTTTGCTTTAAAAGCAGAATTGGCCTCTATGGTGGGTTCATTCTCTGGAATTTCCTGCATTAAGTCAAGGTCATGTAAAGTTAAGAGGACTATACCGACAGGTAAGAGGGAACGGATTTCTTCTGCTTTTTTTAGATTGTGACTTGCAAATATGATTTTCATATTCTAAAAATAGGAAATAAAGCCAACGTGTAATTTACCCGCATTTAATTGTAGGACCTTGCCTACTTCAGCACCAAGTGCATAACTCAATTTAAACTGACCGTTTTCCGAGCCGATGACCAAACCTAAGCCGAGAGCATAAATTGAATTTTGTTGACCAAGCAGTTGATTTTCTAACCAAGCCCAATCTGTAAATACCGAAAAATGAGCGTATTGATCTAATAAATAACGATACTCTAAACCTGCAAAGGCTATAGTCGACGCAAAAAAAGCATCTTCGTCGAAACCACGCATACGTTCTAAGCCACCAAAACGATACAACTCATTACTGAAAATGGTCGTCGCTTGAACATGCTCAAATTGTTGATTGATACTGAGCACCTGACGTTTAGCTATTGGCAAAAAATAGCGCTGTGCAAGTTCCAAGCGCCAGGTGAGGATATCGTTTTGAGCACGTTTATTACCCACCAGATAATTCACCTTGAACAGCATGCCTTTTCTTGGGTTTGGCAGAAAATCGAGTTGCTGGCGTTGAATCCCGATTCCGTAAGAATTCGTACTAAAGGATTCTATACCATTAGACAAAGTTGAAGTAGCCAATGCATTCGATTGCCAAAAGTCAATGAGCGCCAATAATTGCCAATTTTTAGCCAATAAATAACTCAGCCCCAGATTGGCTTTTACTTCTAGAAAAGAGGTGTCTCTTCTATACAAAGCAAAGCCTGCATTCATGCCATAAGATGAACCACCTATATATGGCCATCCGAGGGTAGCTTTGAGCATTTGTGTCTGGGGTGCAATACTGCGCCAATGCAAAAAGAATTTTTCGTTTCTCTGCCAAGTATTTTGGAGTTGTAAGTGGAGCTCGCCTACTAAGGCATTTTTCTGAGTTCCTGGATTTTGCTGCAAACCAATAATTCCGGTAGCGGAGCTCATTTTAATGCGTTCTAAGTAAAAGTAAACATCCGCTTGTTGGTTATCAAGCATCCATTCAGGAGCTCTGCGTAATTTAAAAGGTAAACTTCCCTCAACTTGAAACTGGGCTTGCTGTAATTGTTGCTCTTTAAAAAGACTCCCTGATTCTATTTGTATCAGGTTGGCAAGTACTTTTTCTTTAATGACGCCTTCAGGCTTAACCACCAACTTGCCCCACCTGACCTCTGGGCCTTCCGTGATGTACATTTTTGCAGTAGGTGTTTGGCCTGAAGTAAAGATCATTTTGACTTCAGTAAACGGATGGCCGTTGTTTAAGTACCAACTCAAAGAATCTTGAACCAAGCGCTGTAATTGTTTGGCATCAATATATTGCTGATCTGTTTCTGTTACAAGTGTAATCCCTTCAAAAAAAGGCCCGACATCAATTTGAAAATACTGACAGGAATCTTTTTGCCCAACAGCTTCGAGTCTAAATAAAAAATAACCCTCAGCAATAGCCAACGACTGCCATTCTCTATTTTTTTGCAACCATTGGTTGGCGGTATATTTAATTGATACAACTTCTTCAATGGAAGAAAGTGCGCTGGGAATAGACTCTTGGGGCGCTTGTAATACAAAAAATGTTTGCCCTATTGCAGCGCAAGTCATGCCTAACGAAAAGAATAGAACTATAAGAGGGCGCATGCTAAAATATCCAAGACTTAACGTGCTATTTTTTTAAAAATTGTAACTTTGACGAATATATTCCGTTAAACGCATCAACAACAAAACAAACACCATGAAAATCAAAACAACATTCATATTAGCAGCGTTTGCAACTCTTCTGATCTTGACCTCTTGCGGAGCTGGTCGTAAAGCAAGTTGCGACGCATACGGAAAATTAGAACAATCCACACAAAACTCAGATTTAGCCACGCGCTAAATACAAATTACCATTTGAAGCGCTGAACGTGCAATGCCATTTGAGCTTGTACCTTCAGCGCTTCTTTTTTTGCAGCTTCTGCAAAATCTCGTCCAGAACTTGCATAAATGATGGCACGCGATGAATTTACGAGTAAACCACATTCCGTATTTGCACCATATTGAACCACTGTATCCAAATCACCACCTTGTGCACCTACTCCGGGTACTAAAAAGAAATGCTTCGGGGCTAAGGCCCTTACCCGAGCGATATCTTCAGCACGCGTAGCTCCAACCACGTACATCATATTTTCAGGGTTACCCCATTTTGCTGATTTTTCCAAAATAGTTTCGAAGAGCGCTTTGCCATTGTTTTGCTCTAATTGAAAATCTTTTGCCCCCTCATTGGAGGTAAGCGCAAGCAAAACCACCCATTTATTTGTAAATTGCAAAAATGGCAGTACTGAGTCTGAACCCATGTATGGTGCAACAGTTAATGCATCAGCTTGCAAATGCTCAAAGAAAGTTTTGGCGTAATAAGATGAGGTGTTTCCGATATCTCCACGCTTGGCGTCTGCTATAATCAAACAATTTTTCGGGATATATGCGATTGTTTTGCGCAGTGATTCCCAACCAGCGGCACCATGGCATTCAAAAAAAGCAGTATTGGGCTTAAATGCCACTGCAAACGCATGAGTAGCGTCTATAATTGCTTTACAAAACTCGTAAAGTGGATCTTCAGTTTGCAATAAATGTTGCGGTATTTTAGAAAGATCTGGATCGAGTCCTACACATAAAAAACTTTGCTTGTTCTTTATTTGTGCGATGAGTTCTACTTTGGTCATGCGGTTTCTCCTTTAAGTTTCTCTGCATTTTCTGCCATTTTGAGCGCGTCGAGCATCTCTTGGATGTCACCGTTCATAAATACACCAAGGTTGTACATGGTTTTGTTAATCCGGTGATCAGTAATACGGCCCTGTGGATAATTATACGTTCTGATTTTGGCAGAGCGGTCTCCGGTAGAGACGAGGGTCTTTCTTTGGGCTGCGCGTTCGTTGTGAATGCGATCAAGCTCCAATTGATACAAGCGCGAACGCAATACCGAAATGGCTTTTTCTAGGTTTTTGTGTTGCGAACGACCATCTTGACATTCTACCACTAAACCAGATGGAATATGAGTAAGGCGAATTGCCGATTCAGTTTTATTGATATGCTGCCCACCGGCACCTGAGGCACGGAAAGTATCTTTTCTGACGTCGTTCATGTCGAGTTCAAAATCGACTTCTTCTGCTTCAGGCAATACCGCAACTGTAATTGCAGAAGTATGAACCCTACCTTGTGATTCTGTTTCGGGAACGCGCTGCACACGGTGAACGCCAGATTCAAATTTTAAAGATCCGTAGATTCCAGCACCGGTGATTTCCATAGAAATCTCTTTGTAGCCTTTTACGGATCCTTCCGAAGAGTTGAGCACTTCGCAGGTCCAGCCCATGGCTTTAAAATACATGGTATACATGCGGTAGATATCCTCTACAAAAATACAAGCTTCGTCTCCGCCTGTTCCTGCCCGAAGTTCAATAATGGCATTTTTGTCGTCTTCGGGGTCTTTGGGAATAAGCAGCAATTTGATTTCTTCTTCAAGAATGGGCTTGGCTTGCTCGAGTTCGTCAATTTCGGCCTTGGCCATTTCACGCATTTCAGGATCTTGTTCTACTTCGAGCAAAGATTTGGCGCTGGATAAATTATTTAGTAACAATTTGTAGCGCAAATATACTCCGTCCAAGACTTCGAGGTCGCGGTATTCTTTATTGAGTTTAACGTACCGACTCATGTCCGAGATGATATCGGGATCTGTAATCATTTTGCCGACTTCAATGAAGCGAAAATGAATGGCTTCTAACTTATTCAGTAAATCTGACATGCCGCAAAGATAGGCAACAGCTTGTAGCGGAAGTCTGTGATTTTTTTGTTCTTCACTTCAAAATCGAGCACGCCCAAAAACTTG
>JALRJE010000109.1 GCA_023268965.1 Crocinitomicaceae bacterium | reverse complement strand
TAGAAGGCATCCAATTTGGTTGGGATACCTTTAAGTTTTTCCCGGCCAACCTTTTTGGAGGTTTAGGGGCGATCAAAGCTTATGCGCAGGTGTTCCCTCAAATCAAATTTTGCCCTACTGGCGGCATTACCGAAGAAACTTACCCAATATATCTCGCCCAACCCAACATTATTGCTGTAGGGGGGTCTTGGATGTAACCCAACATGCTCTTTCTCCTTTTTTTACTCCTTCTTGTTGTCTCCGAATGGATTTTTTTACTGGCCATCTGGAGTATTCCTAATGTATATCTTGCCTCCTTTGGTTTTTTACACCTTGGTGCCATTTTAGGCAGCATCGGGCTTTTTATTTGGGGCTTTCGCAATGTCAAAATGCGCAGCAATTACCGCTTGGGCTTTTCCATTTTTGGACTTTTTGTGGCTTTGGCCCTACCCGCAATCGTTTACCTCATCCCTGGTCTCTTCTTTCTATCCTTCCAATACGAATTTGCTCGAAATATTGGCTTCAGTTTGGCTGGACTTCATTTTTTAGCTATCCTTTACGGCATCTTTTATGGCCGCTGGAACTGGAAAGTCAGAACCGTTGAACTCACATTTGAACACCTACCTGAAGCCATGAACGGCGTCAAGCTTTTACAAATTTCCGATGTACATATTGGTAGTTTTTACGGGCAAACCCACAAAGTTCAAAAAGCCATTGACTTGATCAACTCCAGAAATGCCGATTACCTGCTCTTTACTGGAGATTTAGTGAATAATACAGCGAATGAATTCAGAGGCTGGGAAGCGCTTTTCTCTCAAATTGAAGTCAAAAAAGGCAAATACAGCATATTGGGTAACCACGACTACGGCGACTACATCTCCTGGGATCACGACCATGAAAAAACAGCTAATTTGCAGGATCTTATTCGGATGCACGAACTGATAGGTTGGACGCCCTTACTGAATAAAGCCGTTGAACTCGAAAAAGGATTTTGGCTACTCGGTGTAGAAAACTGGGGTAAAGCGCCTTTTCGACAAAGTGGAAAATTAACGGAAACCCTATCTGAGGTCCCGTCAGAGGCCTTTAAAATTTTGTTATCTCATGACCCGAGTCATTTTGATGCACAGGTGTTAGACACAAATATCGATCTAACACTCTCAGGTCATACACACGGCATGCAGTTTGGCATTGAGCGCTTTGGCATTCGGTGGAGTCCAGTTTCTCTCAAATACCCTAAATGGGCCGGTTTGTACCAAATTGGCAAGCAATACCTCTACGTGAACCGAGGTTTTGGCTACCTTGGCTTTCCAGGGCGAGTAGGAATTTACCCTGAAATTACAGAACTTACGCTTCGTCGGAAGGCTTCAGTTTAGCGGCACCTTTTTCTTTTTTAGCGTTGGCACTTTTGATGGCTTCACCCACCTGATTGGATGCCGTAAACGATGCTATTGTTTGATTGAGCATATCTGCACCGGCCTGAGGTGAATTTGGAAGCAATATCATGTTAGAATTAGTATGCGCGCCAATAGATTGCAAAGTATCGTAGTGTTGGGTCACAACAATAAGTGCAGAAGCTTCCTGAGAATTGATACCCACCCGATTCAATACTTCTACAGATTCTTCCAAACCTCTGGCAATTTCTCTACGCTGATCGGCAATACCTTGCCCTTGTAAACGCTTGCTTTCTGCCTCGGCCTTTGCTTTTTCTACAATTAAAATACGCTGCGCATCGCCTTCGTATTGTGCCGCAACTTTCTTGCGCTCCGAAGCGTTGATTTGATTCATGGCATTCTTAACCTCTTGATCTGGGTCAATGTCTGTAACAAGGGTTTTGATGATGTCATAACCATACTCTAACATGGCCTCATTCAACTCGGACTTAACCGCATTGGCAATGTCGTCTTTGCGCTCAAAAACGTCGTCTAGGCGCAGTTTTGGAACCTCTGCACGTACCACATCAAATACATAGGACGTAATTTGATCATGCGGAAAGTCGAGTTTATAAAAGGCATCGTATACTTTTTCCATTAATACCTTGTACTGTACCGAAACTTTAATTTTGACAAAAACATCATCTTTGGTTTTGGTTTCGACAATTACATCCAATTGCTGGATTTTTAAACTCAAGCGCCCTGCCACTTTATCGATAAGCGGAATTTTTATTTGAAGACCAGATTGACGAACCGCTGTAAACTTTCCGAAGCGCTCCATGATGGCTGCAGTTTGTTGTTTGACCACAAAGAAGATTCCCCGAATCAATAGTACAACAACGACAATATAAGGAAAGAATTCAAGCAAATAGATTTTCATAATATTGTTGCGTGTATATACTACCTTTGCACCACGTTTAGAATCTGAAGTGTCATTTCTATAATCACCGACATCAGATGCATTCAACACGGCTTTATACAAGTCTTTATATGTAATTTTATCTGTACCAAGTGCA
>JALRJE010000100.1 GCA_023268965.1 Crocinitomicaceae bacterium | reverse complement strand
ACTTACAATTTTTTTGCCCGACAGCTCCGTCGAGGCCGAAAGTTGACCCAAAGCTTCTCCGCGTAAAGTAGCGACTGGGAGTGCCCGCTGCTGCTGCTTTTGTTCATCAATTTGAAAAACTTCAAATGCGGCGTCATGCTTTCCTTCGTTGATTTTAACAACTTTGAATTCCATGTTTTTACCAACATAGATATCGTAGTCACGGATTGGCTTAACGTCAATTTGTGAACCCGGTAAGAATGCTTCAATGCCGAAAACATCGACAATTAAACCGCCTTTGGTACGACATTTAACAAAGCCTGTAATGATTTCACCTGTACGAAGTACGTCGTTCACACGGATCCAAGCACTGTGCATGCGCGCGGTGCGGTGAGAGACAATCAGCTGACCTGTCTTGTCTTCGAGGCAATCGACGTAGATATCTACGACATCGCCAGCTTTGAGGTCTGGATTGTAGCGAAATTCGTTTGCTGCAACAACACCTTCAGATTTGTAACCAATATTGATGATTACTTCTTTTTTGTTGAGCATAACAACGGTCCCTTGAATAACTTCTTTTTCCATGATAGAAGTAAGGGTGTTTTCGTAGCGATCTCCGAGTTCGGAGCGTTCTACTTGATTGTAGCCATCCAATTGGAGTGCTTCCCAATCAAAATCTGCAGATCCCTGCGGTTCAATGTGTTTTGCCATTTGGCGTTAAATTTGTATCTCTAACACCCTGAATATTAGAAAGTTGTTAAACAAAAAGAATTGGCGTGTTCAGGGAACGCACTTAAAATGAGGTGCAAAGGTAGTAATAATTACTTGAAAAACAAGTGCTTTGAACACTTAATTATCGGAGACATTCAACGGGAAATGCGCAAACAACGCAAGCTCTGGCCCTTGTTGGAGTAAACATTTTCTCCAGAGTTCTGTAGGGTGTTCTTTGAAGAGTTGAGTGTCTTTGAACTGAGCAGTGCATATCCATGCGCGATCGGCAATTTCAGAAGAAAGTTGTGTAGCACCCCAACCGGAATAACCAGCAAACAAGCGAAGATACTCTTTAGGCTTTGGCACAGCGTGCGCGTTTAAAAGAACTTCTTTCCAGTCACCACCAAAAAAGAGATGGTCTGTTACTTGAATCGCACCTGAAATGGAAGAGAAACGATGCAGATAGAAAAGTTGTTCTTGAGCAACTGGCCCGCCATTAAAAATAGGAAGATCTAATTCGATGTGTTCAAAAAGATCGCTTAGAAGAAGGTCGGAAGGATGATTGAGCACTAGGCCAAAACTGTCTTCTTTTTCATGTTTGACCAGAAGAATGGCAGCGCGCTGAAAGAAGGCATCTGTGAGGTGCGGTTCAGATAGAAGAAGCGCACCTTGTTTTGGTGTTTCTTTGGTTTTAAAAACGTGTTGCGCTCGTATCTTCATAGACTTACCAACAAATAAACGAATTTTTTTGTGGTTTGCAATAGGCAATGTTTAATTTTGTGTCCATGACTTTTGCTGCAATCGACATCGGAACCAATGCCGCAAGGCTACTTATCGCTAATGTAAGCCAAATAGCTGGACGTATTCAGTTTCAAAAAATAGCCTATTATCGCGTTCCATTGCGCCTTGGTGACGAGGTGTTTGATAAAGGTAAAATAAGTGCAAGGAAAGCCCTTCAATTTCAGCACTCTATTCATGCTTTTAAATTACTATGTCAAACGCACCACGTTCAATTTTTAAGGGCAGTTGCTACCTCCGCAATGAGAGAAGCAGAAAACGCAAAGAAAATTACCAAACAAATCCAACAACAAACAGGGGTTGAAATCGACATCATCTCTGGCGACGAAGAAGCCCAATTGATTTTTAATTCTTTTGAGCTTTTGAATCTGCAGCGCCTTCAGCAATTTGTGGTGGTAGATGTAGGAGGCGGCAGCACTGAAATCAGTGTTTTTGAGCACGGTCAGAAAGTGGCGGCACGTTCTTTTGATCTAGGTACGTTGCGGATATTAAAAGGAAAAACCCATCAAAATTCTTGGTCTGAACTCTCCGAATGGATTGCTAGCCATGTGCTGCTAGATGAGGAGCATACGATTTATGCAACAGGTGGCAACATTAACAGAGCACTAAAAATGATTGCACCTCAGCAAAAAGACACCCTGAATATCAACCAACTTCAAGAATTAAATACCGCTTTATCGAACTTAAGTCTAGAGGAGCGTTGTGCTAAGTTTCAGCTCAAGCCGGACAGAGCAGATGTTCTCGTGCCGGCCCTTACTATTTACATTGCCGCACTAACTGCGCTCAAGCAAACCTCATTAGTCGTTCCAAGGATCGGCTTGTCAGATGGGGTTATCTATCAATTATTTCTTCAAAATACGCATTTGTAAAAATGGCTCAAAAACCCGCAATCCCCAAAGGCACTAGAGATTTTCTCCCGACGGAAGTCGCCAAGCGCAATCATATGTTTGCCATTATCAAAGAAGTTTTTAGGTGTTACGGCTATGCGCCTATCGAAACGCCTAGTTTTGAACTTTCGACCACACTATTAGGCAAATACGGAGACGAAGGCGACCGACTTATTTTTCGAATTCTCAATTCTGGTGAAAAAATGCGAAAAGCAGACCTCGATGCTTTGTCGGAAGATAATTTACCAAGATTTGCCAATTCTTTGGCTGAGAAAGCGCTGCGCTATGACCTTACCGTGCCGTTTGCGCGTTTTGTAGTTCAACACCAAAACGAGCTTACTTTTCCTTTTAAGCGCTATCAAATACAGCCTGTTTGGCGTGCAGACCGACCCCAACACGGACGCTATCAAGAATTCACGCAATGTGATGTCGATGTAGTGGGTTCTGATGCGCTGTTGTACGAGGTGGAGCTCATTCAAATTTTTGATGAAGTGCTGACTAAATTAGGCTTGCCAGGTTTTAGTATTCAACTCAACAACCGCAAAATTCTCAGTGGAATTGCAGAAATTTGTGGCGAAGCGCACCGCATCGTCGACATGACAGTAGCCATCGATAAACTCGATAAAATCGGTGAAGACGGCGTCATTACAGAACTCGAGCAAAAAGGATTTACAGCCTCCTCCATAGAGAAAATTAAGCCCTTATTTGCCTTTGAAGGAAGCAATGATGTCAAATTAAAGCTCATGCGTACGTATTTAGCTGAAAGCGAAATTGGTCAAAAAGGCTTGGACGAACTGACAGAAGTGCTCGAACAAATCAATGAGCTCGGTTTGCAGAGAGGTCAGCTTGTTTTTGACTTGACCTTAGCCCGCGGGCTCAATTATTATACGGGTGCTATTTTTGAAGTGAAGGCTCATGGCGTCAAAATGGGGAGCATTTGTGGCGGTGGCCGTTATGACGACCTTACAGCCTTGTTTGGCCTGAAAGGCTTGTCAGGTGTTGGTATTTCATTTGGTGCTGATCGCATTTACGACGTCATGTCTGAGCTCGATTTATTTCCGAAAGAACTCGACCGCACGCTCGATCTATTGTTTGTAAATTTTGGTAGGGACGAAGCAAAGTACGGTCTAAAATTATTGCAGCAAGTGCGCAACTTAGGCCTAGCCGCTGAGTTATACCCAAGCACGGCAAAATTGCAAAAACAACTCAAATACGCCAACGATAGGAAGGTGCCTTATGTAGTCATTATAGGCGCTGAAGAGGCGGCTGCAGGCATGCTCAGTTTTAAAAATATGGAAACAGGCGCTCAAGAGCAGCTCTCAAGCGCCGATTTTCTTACCAAATGCGCGCAACTTTTTTGAGGTCATTGCGCATTTCGCGTCCTTCCTGAATCTGAAATGCTTCAAAAAATTCCGGGCAGTTTTTGAGTGGGCCGTTTACGCGGTACATACCAGGTGAGTGGGGGTCTGTTGCCAAGCGTTTTTTCATTTCAGCCTCGGTATATTTTATTTTCCAGAGTTGTGCGTAGGCAATAAAAAAGCGCTGCGCCGGGCTGAATCCATTGACTTTCTGATTTGCTGAGAATTCTGCTGTGCGTTTGTATGCATAAAAGGCCATTGTGAGGCCGCCTAAATCCGCAATGTTTTCGCCCATTGTTAGGTCAGCATTGACACAGTGATCTTCGATAGGGCAAAAGCCTGAGAAAGTGGCGCCCAGTAATTTTGTTTTTTCTTCAAAAAGTTGACGGTCTTCATCGGTCCACCAGTTGGTAAAAGAACCATCTGCCGCAAATTTACTTCCCATATCGTCGAAGCCGTGGGTAAACTCATGTCCAATGACCATTCCGATACGTCCGTAATTGACAGCGTCTTCGTAGGTTTCATCAAAGAAAGGAGCTTGCATTATACCCGCAGGAAAAGCAATCTCGTTGAGTAGCGGGTGGTAGTAAGCATTGACCATATGCGCTGGCATTCCCCATTTGTCTTTATCGACAGGCTTGCCTAACTCAGCATAGTTTTTTGCTACACTGAAACGACTCATTTCTCTGTAGTTAGCCGCGTATTTGTCTGAGAAGAAGCGCAAGCTGGAGTAATCTTCCCATTTGCTCGGGAATCCGAGTTTACGGCCAATTGCATTGAGCTTAACTATTGCCTCTGTTTTGGTCGCATCAGACATCCAGTCCAATTGCTCAATGCGCTCTTTGTAAACATATAGCAGGTTGTCTACCATTTCATTGACACGGTCTTGTGCGGCTTTTGAGAAATGCTTATCGACAAAAGCTTTTCCTAAGAGTTCGCCCACTTCTAAGTTGGTCATTTCTTCAATTGCCATTTCTTCAATGGGTTGTTGGGCGCGTTTACCTGACAAAACGCCTTCGTAGAAATCAAAATTAAGTTGAACAAATGCCTCATTGAGATGGCCAGCATAATGGTTGATGACGCACCATTGTAAATAGCTTTTAATTTGGTCAATTGGGGTATTGTGCCAAAGTTCAGCCAAGGCTAAATTGAAGGCTGGATTGCTTACAATAATGGTATCTGGTGTGCTACAGGAAATATCAGCGAGGTATTGATTGAAATTAAAATGCGGTCCAAAGTTGAGTTGTACTTCTGCCAATGCCTGTTTGTTATAAGTTCTTTCTGGCTCCCGTAGCTCTGACGGACGCAGCATGGGTTCGGCTAACTTGGTCTCAAAATCAAAAACCTGTTGCGCCGCTTGGGCTGCGTTTGTCATTTGGGCAAGTGCAAAGGATTTTTCAATATGCTGGGTATAGGCGCTTCTTATTGCTGCATATTTTACATCGTAATAGTAGTCTCTATTTGGCAAGCCAATACCTCCCTGTCCTAAATAGGCGACATTATTTGAAACATTTTTGAGGTCTTGCCCCACGCCAAAACCAAAAAATGCACCCACACCATCTTTGTGAAGTTTAGAAACAACAGCCTGTAAATCGGCTGATTTTTGTATGGCTGCAATATTTTGAAGATCTTCTTGAATCGGAATAATACCTAATTGATTTCGAAGCGACATATCGGTATAAGATCGAAAATAAGCACCCAATAATTGGTTTTGAGATCCAATAGCGCCCGGGTTTTCTGCTGCTTCGTTCAAAAGCTGTACCAACTTTTTATTATTGGCTTGTTCTAGCTCGTTAAAACTTCCCCAACGGGATTCACTCGCAGGAATTTCTGTTTTGGCAATCCAGGCGCCATTCGCAAACAAAAAGAAGTCATCGGCAGGTTGGATGGTGGTGTCTAGTGCTGAAAGGTCGATGCTTTGCATTACTTGGCTTTGTCCTTTGTTTATTTTTGTTTGCTTGCAACTTGCTAAAATGGCTCCAATGGCCAAAGCGTAAATCAATTGGTGCTTCATGTCTTTATTGTTGTTTGATCATGTGAATATGTGGGATACCATCCTCCAAATAAATTGCTCCCGTTGGTACAAAGTTGTGTTTTTTATAAAAGTTTTCCAAATGGGCCTGGGCCGACAGTATAATTTTTTGAGGACCAAACCTTGTCTGTATTTGCTCGATACAAAAGCGCATAAGCTCATGACCAAGTTGTTGTTTGCGGTAGGCTTCGGCAACAATTACTCGGCCAATAGAAATTTCAGGATACGAAATATGTGCGGGCACGATTCGAGCGCAAGCGACTATTTTATTCTCTTGTCGAACAAAAACATGCAGAGACGCTTGGTCTTTGTCGTCGAGGTCTTGGTAAACGCAGTTTTGCTCCACTACAAAAACTTCGCTGCGCAATTGCAAGTACGCATAAAGTTCGTGGGGGTTTAATTCGTTAAAAGAAGTGATGGAAAAATGAAATGACATTTTAAATTGCTGGGATTAATAAGCGCCATGATATCTTCTTAGAAACCACTCTGTAACGAGTAAGCCACTTAATATTAAGAATAAGAGCAGGTAGTCTAAAAGTGGATCAAACTGGTGTGTTTCTGATCTTAAGGCTACTAGGTCTTCTTTTTTATCGAGCATTGCTATGAGCTGCTTATAATCTTTGAGCGCAACAATTTTGGCATCGGTTTGGTTGGCTAATTGATAGAGCGTGGAGTGACGGGCAGCAGATTCGAGTTGTTCTAGATCAATATCTTCGATAATGAATGCACCTGTTTTTGTGTATTTTTTTTGGTCATGGGTAGTATAGGCCTTCCAATAATAACGACCGGGCTTTAGTTTTCCAAACTGCTGTTGGTAAAAATCTCCTCTCGTACTAAAGGTTCCCTTTCGAACTTTCTGATGTTCATAATCGAGTTCCCAAAATATTTTAGGCGTAATAATGGCTTGAAGCGCTTCGTTATAAAAGGTTGCATTTAGGTCGCAGTTTTCTGACGTTGTGCGTTTTTTTGGTGCCTGAACCCTTAGGCCGCTTCCTTCCTTTTTGACCAAAAGGTAGGCGCAGATTTCTGCTGTAAAAGCGTCGAACGCCTCATGGTTCTGTTTTTTAATGTAATTGACCATACGCCAGCGCCAAAGGCCTTCACCCAATAAACAAGCACTACGTTTGCTGTTACGGTCATTAAATACCATTAAAGGAGTTCCTTTTTGAATATTTCCGATGCGCTGCGTAAAAAGTACTTGAGTGCCCGCATTGGCCTTGACCTCTCCAAATTTTTTGGTCAGTGGTGGTAAGGTCTCAGTTAGGGTCAGCCATTCTGAATTGGGTTGATACAATGCAAAACCATTGTTGAGCTGCGCTTGAACTTCTTCTAGTTGCTGCCTTAAATCAAGTTGAAGACCCGTTTTTAATTTAGCTGCTATCTGTGCTTCTGTTTGCGTTCCTAAAATGTACCAAATTGGAATGTTTTTCAATTCAAAGGCGTCGTGGAGCGTTTGCTGAAAGCCCTTTCCGGGGTCGTGCCAAATAACCAGATCAATTGTATTTATTTTTATATCTTTAATTTGATCGGCATGCCGCACCTCCACCTCGTAATTTAGGTTTCCTGATAAAGCTTGTTGCAGCGCGGAAATATCAGGATGTGGCGCATAGCTATAGAGTAAAATTTTACTGCGGCTATCTAAAACCTCAATATAAACGGTTTTGTTATTATTTTGATATGAAAATTCGCCCTTCACTTTTTCAATAACGATTTTGTATTCGTGAATACCAGGTTTTTCTGCTTTGGTTTCAAATTGAATAGTGGCTTTGCTGGTTCGGCTCGGTGGTAGTTGGATGGATTGCGAACCGAGTTTTTTTCCATCTTCAAATAGGTGAACACGTACGTTTTTACCTGCGTAACGCTGGGCTTCTATATCGACCTCCAATTTAAAATTATTGTTTAGAAAGGCGAGTTCATTGTGTACTACATTGGTCAGGATCAAGTCTTTTTTGACAGTTGTATCGCCCACGGCCAAACTGTACACAGCAGTTAAGGGCAGGTTGTCTGCGCTGTACATCGGGTGTGCGCCAGCATTATAATTGCCGTCAGAAATCAAGACGATTGCTCCAAGGTTTCTGTTCATAAATTGGTTGGCAGCTTGGTTAAAAGCCAGCTCCATATTCGTTTGTGCTGCTGTAAATCCTCGATCTGAAACTTCGAGGTTAGTGCCAAAATTCCAAGTAAGTAACTCGAATCGATTGGCTAATTTTTCTTGAAGCGCAGTTTGATAGGCCTTGATTTGTGGCGCTAGTTTTTCACGGTTCTTGTAATTCAACATAGAAGATGAACGATCTACGAGCGTGAGCACAACAGGCCGCTCCGTTTCAAAATTGGTTTGCTCTAGCAGAAGGCCAAGTAGGAGCAGGCCAATTAAACCCAAACTTAACGCGCGCAAAATGACCAATGAAACCCGAAGCTTTTTTGATTTGGAAACAAGCCAGGTTTGCTTGCGGTAAAAATAAATACTAATAAGGACGGACAGGACAAGAATTGGGGGTATCCACCATAAAGAATAAGAAGACAGCAAATGCATATGTCAAAAATACATACATTTTTACTTAAATTCGTGGCTCCAAAACAATCAACATGTCAAAAACAGTTTATATTCTATCCGCAGTGCGCACGCCCATTGGTTCATTTATGGGTGTTTTCTCAGGTGTTCCAGCAACCCAATTAGGTGCAACAGCAATTCGCGGAGCACTTCAAAAAGCGCAACTCGATCCTGCATTGGTCGACGAAGTATTTATGGGCAATGTCTTGCAAGCAGGGGTTGGTCAGGCACCAGCGCGCCAGGCAGCAATGGCTGCTGGTCTGGGAAAAAACGTACCCTGCACCACTATCAATAAGGTATGTGCCTCTGGTATGAAATCGATTATGCTTGGTGCGCAAAGTATTTTAACTGGCGATAATCAGGTGGTTGTGGTAGGCGGTATGGAAAACATGTCCCAAACACCACATTACTTTGATGCCCGCAATGGTACCAAATTTGGAAATATCGGTATGCTAGATGGTATTACCAAAGATGGCTTACTTGATGTAGACAATAAAGTCCCTATGGGCAACTGCGCTGAGCTTTGTGCTACAAAATATCAGATTTCAAGAGAAGCACAAGACGAATTTGCCGTTGCGTCTTATCAGCGCGCTGCCGCTGCCTGGCAAGCGGGTCGCTTCGCCGATGAAGTAGTAGGCGTTTCGGTTCCACAGCGCAAAGGCGATCCAATTACGGTAGTCGAGGACGAAGAATATAAAAATGTGTTTTTAGATAAAATTCCTGCATTGCGTCCTGCTTTTGAAAAAGAAGGTACCATAACAGCAGCCAATGCTTCAACGCTCAACGACGGTGCTTCTGCGCTCATCTTGGTTTCAGAAGAAGCCGTTGAAAAATATGGCCTCAAACCGATCGCCAAAATTGTTTCTTATGCCGATGCAGCTCAAGCTCCAGAATGGTTCACCACCGCTCCTTCAATTGCAATTCCAAAAGCCCTAGCAAAAGCGGGTTTAACGACCTCCGATATTGATTTCTGGGAGCTCAATCAGGCTTTTGCAGTTGTGGGTCTAGCCAATATTCAAATTTTAGGATTAGATCCTGCAAAAGTTGATGTAAATGGCGGAGCAGTTGCACTAGGGCATCCGCTCGGCAATTCGGGCTCGCGCATCATCGTTACGCTATTGAATGTTTTGAAGCAAAATGGCGCCAAGCTCGGTGGAGCTGGAATTTGCAATGGTGGCGGCGGTGCTTCTGCTATGGTAGTTGAGCTCGTTTAATCATTTGTAAAAAGTATACTTAAATACCAAACTTTTCTTTGAGTTTGGTGTTACCTTTCTATGTATCAACTCAAAAGAACTCAATTTATTCCCACAGATTTACAAACGTGTTGGGACTACTTCTCCTCACCGCTAAATCTCAAAGAAATCACGCCGCCGAGCATGGGTTTTATTGTCAAATCTGAGGTGCCTCAAAAAATGTATGAAGGCCTCATGATTGCATACACGGTTAAACCATTGGCCGGAATTCCGATGAACTGGGTAACAGAAATCAAAACCGTGAAAGATTTAGCATTTTTCGTAGATGAACAACGTGTTGGGCCCTATAAAATTTGGCATCATGAGCATCATTTTAAGGAAGTAGAAGGCGGGGTCGAAATGACCGATATCGTGACCTATGTTTTGCCTTTTGGTATTTTAGGGCGCTTGCTACACCCCTGGTTGGTGCGTCCAAAACTCGAACAAATTTTTGCCTACCGTTTTCAGAAGGTAGACCTGCTTTTTAAGTAACCTAGGTTGCGCTATCATTTTAGAATTCTCCTTAATTTGCAAATATGGAACAGCAAGCAATCATTGAAGTCAAAGGTTTGCAAAAATCTTTTGGTTCGTTTGAGGCAGTAAAAAACGTCAGTTTTACGGTCAATAAGGGCGATGTATTTGGGTTTTTAGGACCCAACGGCGCTGGTAAGAGCACCACCATGCGCTGCATGCTCTCTTTAATCAAGCCGAATGCAGGCGATATCCGCATTTTTGAAAAAAACTTATTTGAAGAGCGCAACGCCATCTTAGCCAAGGTGGGCAGCATCGTAGAAAAGCCTGATTTTTATAAATATTTGTCAGCGCTTAAGAATTTAGAAATTTTTGCACGCGTTTCCGGTGCGCAAGTAAGTCAGAAAGACATCTACGAAACACTCGATTTTGTAGGTTTACTCGGAAGAGAAAAGGATAGAGTAGGAGGTTTTTCGCACGGAATGCGCCAAAGATTGGGCATTGCTCAAACCTTATTGCATCAGCCAGAGCTCATTATTCTTGACGAGCCAACAACGGGTTTGGATCCTCAAGGTATTGTTGAAGTCAGAGATCTTATTTTGCGTCTTAAAAATGAGCAAAACAAAACGGTCATTCTTTCTTCGCATCAATTAGCCGAAATCGAACTTGTTGCCAACCGCATGGTCATCATTAATAAAGGGCAAACCATCATTGAAGGCTCAGTTGCCGAACTTATGAACGCACAAGAAACACTTTTGCATATCGAACTTGCCCAAAATAGCCAGGGTGCTGCTGCGCTTATTCAAGAAATTTTACCTCAAGTAAAAGTTCAGGTAAGTTCACCCAAAACTTTAGAATTGAATATAGAAAAGAAACGCATTTCAAACCTTAACAACAAATTGGTTCAGGCGGGTTTTGAGGTCGTTGCCCTCGAACCAAAACGCAAACTAGAAGATTTTTTCATTCAAATGACACAAGCCTAATGCTCTGGAATAACACGTACAACGAATTCATAAAGATTCTTGCCAAGCCACGAAGCTACATTGGTCTGGCCGCACTCACCTTGCTCATCTTGATTATTCTTTTTGCCATGAAGGCAGATGGCCGCATGTACATTTCTTTTGTTACCGCCTCTTTTGAGCAAACGCTCTCTTTTAATGGCAACATCTTAAATGGTAACCTCATTGCGTTTATTATTTTGCAAATGCTAATTGTCCACATTCCATTGCTTGTAGCGCTCGTGACCGGCGACCTGCTCTCCGGAGAGGCAGCAATGGGAACCCTACGCATGTTGCTTACCAAACCAATTAGCCGCAGTCAGGTGGTGTTTTCTAAGTTAATTGCAGCTGCTGTATACACTTTCATTTTAGTGATTTGGTTGGGTTTTTTAGCCTTGGTTGTCGGGCGTTGGGTTTTTGGTACCGGAGACTTAATCGTTCTCAATTCGGACGGCTTGGTTATTTTGAACTACCAAGATATCTTATGGCGCTACGGCTTGGCTTTCTTGGTGGCTTATCTCGCACTCATGACCATTGCCACGCTGTCCATTGCATTTTCTGCGTTTGCAGACAACTCGATTGGCCCCATTGTGTCAACTATGGCAGTTATTATCCTTTTTACCATCATTGGTACTCTAGACGTTAGTGTATTCGATCACGTCAAGCCTTGGTTGTTTACCACACACATGGCCTCTTGGCGTTCGTTTTTCAGTGACCCCGTGCCTTGGGCGGCCATTTGGGATTCAATTTGGATCTTATTGGCCCATAACATCTTGTTTGTAGCCGTTGCTGTATTTAAATTCAAAAGAAAAGACATTACCTCATGAAGCACCTTTTATTCGTATTCACACTCTTCAGTTCAGCGCTCAGTTTTGCTCAAGATCCAAATGAACTTGTGAAAGCCGTTCGGCTAAAAATAGCAAAGGTGAAGGATTACTCTGCCGATGTACATATCAAGGCACAGGTCCCTATGATCAAAATTGACGAAGTGGACGCAAAGGTATTTTACAAAGTACCCAATCAAATGAAGGTGGAATCAAAGGGCATAGCTATTTTACCTAAACAAGGTTTAGGAGATCTCAATAATTTCTTAACCAACGAAAAGGCCTACACCTGCGCCTTTAATGGTACCAAAATGATTGGCGAAGTCAAAACTGCTGTAGTTTCCGTATTGCCGCTTACCGAAAACACGGATGTTATTTTAGTCAAATTGTGGATAGATCCGACCAGAGACTTGATCTTAAAATCACAAATTACAAGTAAAAGCAACGGTACCCTAGAAATCTCCTATTTTTATGGTGCCCAGGCAAAATACGGCTTGCCTTACAAAATGATTTTTACCATCGATGTGAAGAAATTTAAATTGCCAAAAAGTGTTGCTGCTGATTTACACCAAAACAAAAAAAAGCCTAAAACAACAGATGGCCCGCAGAATGGCACTATTATCTTACAAATGAGCAATTATAAAATAAATCAAGGTATTTCAGACGCTCAATTCAAGAATTAATGGAATCCTTATTTTAATAAATTACCTCAATAACGGTGGTGTCGAACGCAGTGGTATTCGTGGTTTTCTGGCCATTGTTGGCTGTATTGAGCTCCCAATAGAAAATAGAATAGTTGGTGTTGCCATTATTAAGGCAATAAAAGGTGGTGTCCAGGTCTCCGTAAAAGTCCTGAGCGGTAATTGGACAACAACTTAGGCAGCCTGCCAAACCCTCTTGTTTAATGTAGCGAAAATGATCTAGGGCTACTGGATTATTGTTCTTGAAATGAAGTTTAGCCCAGGCCATAGCAGTTGTCGATAAATTGATAATGTTGGGGTCTTTGATGCTTAAAGAGGAGTAGTAGATGTCTTCTTCTAAGGGGAAATATAAATCCTTGCTCACACGCAAAATGTAGCGCTCCATTTTTTCTCTCGGCACAACAAATTCATAAGTACCATTGGTAGGAAGCACTATGCTTTTGACAAATTGTTCGTCCGAGGTGCCAATCGGAACCTTATAAAGTGAGGCGGTAGCGCCCTGCAATCCTTGGTTAAAGGTTTCGTCAGTAATGGTTCCTTTGATCAGGAATTCACCGGTTCCTTTTTCGCAACCAAGTAGCAGAGAATTTAGGAAAACGATTATAAAAAGGAAGGAAAAAAACGTGCTTAAGCGTTCCATTTGGTCATTAAGTTTTGTTTTTCTGTCGGAACAAAAAGGTAATCGCCGCCAAAGTGTTTATCGGTTTCCAATTTGCAAACCAAGCCATCAAGCCCGCAGCGGACATAGTTTAATTCACTAAAAAAGTTGAATAAGTGTTGCTCGTTTTTTAAGTCAATTTCTAATTGGACAATTGGTCTCTTATCTTGTAAAACATTTCCGAGTAACTGAAAAACCTCCCATTCGTGCCCCTCGATGTCACATTTAATATAGTCGATGCGTTCAAAGGTCCGAAAGAAGTCAGCAGTATTGACCATTTGCACTTCCTGCGTACGTTCTGTCGTGTTTTGCTCGTCTGGTCGGATAATGTGTGGAAGTCCGGTGCGGATCATGCCATTGGTTTGTGGCAGTACCATAGTAATACTGCCAGCTTCTTTGCCGAGTGCCACATTGTGGAGCTCCATGTTTTCTAAATGCCCAATAAAATGGTTCAGGACTGCATGAAATTGAGGGAGCGGTTCTATGGCAACCACTTTTCCATTTTTAGCAAGCCGAGTAAAGTTTTTGGCAAAGTAGCCTAAATTGGCACCAATGTCTATGACGACAAAATCTGGCTCAATAATACGCTGGACAAAATAATGGAATTTAAAAGCTTCTTTGTTCTTGAGCAAGCCCAAATCATAGAGAAAGTAGAAGAAGCGGTGAAGGGTCATTAAGTAAGCCTGTTGGGGTAATAATACGTAAAGCAATTTCTTCATGCCGTTTCTTTGATTCAAAAGTACAATTATTTCTATTTTTAGCGAATGAAAATAAGTATGTTCCTTGCTTTTGCGCTTTGTCTATGCACAAAGGGCCTAGCGCAGCTCCAACTCGAGCAAATTATGAAGGGCCCAGGTTTTGTGGGTGCCTTGCCCGAGGCTCCGGAATGGTCCGTTGACGGCAAAATAATTTATTATTGGAAGAAGTACCCAGATTCCTTACAAAAGACTTTTTACAGCTATCACTTGAGTAAAAAACAAACTGTAGTTTTAACGTATAAGGAATGGCAAGACCGCTGGGTTTGGACGTCTGGTGCAGGTCCTTTAAATTACCTCAGGCTACACAATGAAAAGCTAGAAGGCCTCGATTCGAAAACATTGCAAGTAAAGACCTATCCATTATTTACCAATGCGATTTGGAATTTACAAGTTCAAAACAATGCCCAGACGGTTGTTTTTCAGCAAGGTCTTAGCTTATATATTTTTGACCTCCAAAATGGTTTGGCTAAAAATGTAGTGACGTATCGAAAGTCAAAAGCAGAAACCCTATTGCAAGAAGGTTTGTCTCAAACAGAACGTGCATTTTTTGAAAGTATTCGAAAACAAGAATTGCAAAGTGTCAAGTTCGATTTGCCAGCACACAAATTCATATCCTTCGAACCCCAAGGCGCCCTACAAGTCGACCCTTCAGCTCGTTTTGTATTGCTCAAAGAACTACAAGAGCCCAAAGAAAAAACAACAGAGGTACCGCATTTTATTTCTGCTGATGCCCACGTATACAATGAAAAAGCGCGCTCAAAAGTGATGAATGAAGAACCTGCTCAGCGCTTATTTTTACATAATTTATGTTCAGACTCATTGGTAGAACTTGATTTTTCTGGGCTCACCCAAATGAATGCCAAAGACCGCGAGCTCATTATTCATCCTGTTATTTTTTCCCAAACAAAGCCTTTGGCCTTGTTCGATATTCGCAGCGCCGACAACAAAGACCGTTGGATTGTTTGCCTAGAACTAGAAACAAGCCAGATAAAAGAACTCGAACACCAACACGATAGTGCCTGGATTGGTGGGCCGGGCATTTCTTCTTGGAATTTTGAAACAGGCACACTAGGTTGGCTTCAAGATGCCCAAACTATTTATTTTCAGTCAGAAGAAACGGGTTATTCCCATTTGTATACTCTTGATTTGAGTACAGGAAAAAAGCAGGCCTTAACAAGTGGAAACTACGAAGTGCATCAGGCTGTTTTGTCAAATGACCAACGTAGTTTTTATTTGACCTGTAATAAAAATCATCCCGGAGTACGAGACTTCTGGCGTCTAGATCTCCAGTCAGGTGAGCTCATTCCAATTCTCAATCAAACTGGGGCATATGAATTGCAGCTTTCACCCGACGAAAAGCAACTGGCTTATCGTTTTAGTACCAGCACTCAACCATGGGAAATTTTTACGTGCAGTATCAAAAATCCGAAGGATCAACTTCAAATTACCTCTTCAACAAGCGAAGCGTTTAAAAGCAATGCGTGGCAAAAGCCCGAAATTTTGAGTTTTAATGGCTCAGACGGTATTGAAGTATATGCAAGGATGTACGCGCCCAAACCTGAATTAAAAAATGGTGCAGCAGTCTTGTTTGTTCATGGTGCCGGCTATCTACAAAATGCGCATCATTACTGGAGTTATTATCAGCGTGAGTTTCTGTTTCATCAAATGCTTATTCAAAAAGGTTATACGGTACTCGATGTAGATTACCGCGCCAGCGAAGGTTATGGCAGAGATTACAGAACAGCTATTTACAGGCATATGGGCGGCCGAGACCTCCAAGATTTTATAGATGCCAAACAGTTTTTGGTTGCTAATTTCGAGATAGACCCAAATAGGGTAGGTATATACGGTGGTTCTTATGGGGGTTTTATCACTTTAATGGCGCTCTTTACTTCACCCGGAACTTTTGCCTGCGGAGCGGCCTTGCGTTCGGTAACAGATTGGGCACACTACAACCACGAATACACCTCAAATATCTTAAATACACCCGCTGCGGACCCAGAGGCGTATCGCCGAAGCTCTCCAATTTACTTCGCCGAAGGTCTTCAAGACCCACTTTTGATTTTACATGGCATGATCGACGATAACGTCCAGTTCCAAGATGTTGTAAGGCTTAATCAGCGCCTTATCGAACTCGGAAAAAAGGATTGGTGGATGGCACTGTACCCTGTAGAACGTCATGGATTTGAGTATACAAGCTCCTGGATAGACGAATACAGACGGATTTATGAATTTTTTGGAACCCATTTAAAATAAACCTATGGCGCTACGCACCGAATTTCTGTATGATAAGTCTCAAATTTTGGCGCATCTTGACATACTTCAAGAATTGTATCCGAGCCTGACTGCCGAGCAATATGATAGAGAACTTGACCTCATGCTACCGCATCATTATAGTCAGTTAGCGGTTTACGCCAATGACAAGTGTATTGCCATATGCGGTATTTGGATCGGTAACAAGCTCTGGATTGGCAAGTATTTAGAGCTTGATAATATTGTGGTATGCGCGAGTCACCGCAGCCAAGGCGTAGGGGATTTGATTTTTAAGACCCTAGAGCAAAAGGCAAAAGAGGAAAACTGCAACATGTTGGCTTTAGATTCTTATACAAGTAATTTCAAAGCTCACAAATTCTTTTATAACCAAGGGTTCGGTCCCAAAGGTTTTCATTTTATCAAGTTACTAAACGAAAATGCAGTGCGTTAAACTAGTGGCCTTTCGCTGCTAAATAACGCTCTGCATCTAGGGCAGCTATGCAGCCAGTGCCCGCAGCGGTAATGGCTTGACGGTAGGTTTTGTCTGCGGCGTCTCCGGCTACAAATACGCCAGCAACATTTGTTTTACTTGTACCAGGTTGGGCGTATTTGATGTATCCAGTTTCGTCGAGGTCAATGTAGTCTTTGAAAATGGCTGTGTTGGGTTGGTGACCAATTGCCACAAAGAAACCCGTACAGGTAATCTCGCTTTCTTGGTTGTTGCTTCGGTCAATGACGCGTACACCCGTTACGAGCTGCCCATCGCCCAAAACCTCAAGCGTTTCTGTATTGAAGCGGATGTCGATGTTTGGTGTATTTTTGACGCGCTCAGCCATGATTTTTGATGCGCGAAATGCATCGCGACGCACCAACATGGTTACTTTCTTGCAAAGTTTGGAGAGGTAGTGGGCTTCTTCGCAGGCCGAGTCTCCGGCACCTACAATGACTACTTCCTGGTTTCTATAAAAGAAACCGTCGCAAACTGCACAAGCAGAAACACCTCCGCCTAGTTTAAGGTATTTTTGCTCGCTTTCAAGGCCTAAATATTTAGCACTAGCTCCTGTGGAGATAATAACTGTATCGGCATGGATTTCGTGTCCGTCTTCGGTCCAGCATTTATGGATGCTGCCCGAAAAATCAACTTTGGTTATAAAACCATTTCTCACATCTGTTTCAAATCTTTTTGCTTGCGCTTCGAGCTGCAACATCATTTCAGGGCCAGTAACGCCGTCTGGGTAGCCCGGGAAATTCTCTACTTCATTGGTGGTCGTGAGTTGCCCTCCGGGTTGCATACCCTGATACATAACGGGTTTCATGTCGGCTCTTGCGGCATAAATGGCAGCGGTATAGCCTGCAGGGCCAGAACCAATAATAAGGCAAGAAAGGTGTTCGATTTGACTCATGATGTTTGTTTTTGGCAAAAATAATGCTTTGCGCGTTCTTAATTTGTAACAAAGCGTACATTGTTTTGAACGTTTTCTCCACAAAGTAACTTTTCAACAAGTTTTTCGTTGGCAGAAAATAAAATGTATTTTCGCTTATTCAAACTAAAAAACTCATGACAAAGAACTTCATTCTATTTGCCTTTATTGGTCTTTCTGTGGTGTCGTATGCTCAAAAGAGCGAGACGGAAGGTCCTGAAAATCTCAATTGGTACCTCAAAGACCCAAAAGCAGACGGTGTCTATGGAACCGGAGCAACCAAAGCCTACGAAATGCTCAATGCGGCAGGCAGAACTTCTACTACAGTCATTGTTGCTGTTATTGATTCTGGTGTAGAGACAGACCACCCCGACTTAAAAAATGTAATTTGGGTTAATGAAGACGAAATTCCTAACAACGGCATTGACGATGACCACAACGGTTACATCGACGACGTTCATGGTTGGTCTTTTCTAGGCGGCCCAACTGAAGATATCGACCAAGAAGCACTCGAACTTGCGCGCATGTACCGCACCGAAACCGAGTATTTCAAAGACAAAAAAGCGGAAGATATTCCAAGTGCTGAACGCGCGCGTTTTGCTACCTATGAAAAAATTAAAATTGCTTTTGAAGAAGAAATTTTTGAAAAAGAGAGTTCCGTTCAAAATGTAAGAATGCTTGCTGACTACATGCAGCGTGTAGAACAGCAATCAGGTTCGTCCTTTTCTAAAGAAACGAATGCAGCTTTTACACCCGAAAATGAAATTGACAAGCGTATCCAAAATCGCATGAAGTCCATTTTGCTGATGATTCCTGCTGAACAACTCAGCACGGAAGTCGAAGGCGCGCTGAAGTCAATGCAAGGTTCATTAGATATGTCTAAGCGCAATGCCGATTCCATCAGAACGGCCATCGTTGGCGACGACCCGAATGACCTCAGTAACAAAATTTATGGTTGTAACCGCTATGAAGGCCCGGACGCCATGCACGGCACGCATGTTTCTGGAATAATTGCTGCATCAAGAGCCAACGGAATGGGTATTGATGGTATTGCAGACAACGCCCGCATTATGGTTCTACGCGCTGTTCCAGACGGAGACGAACGCGACAAAGACGTGGCAAATGCCATCATTTACGCAGTTGATAACGGTGCTAAGGTGATCAACATGTCTTTTGGAAAATACTGGACTCCTCACAAATTTTATGTGGATGCAGCCATTCAATATGCACTAAGCAAAGATGTATTATTAGTACACGCCGCTGGCAATGATGCCAAAGACAAAGATATTCAAGATTCTTACCCAACGCGTCGTTTGGACAATCAAACCAATGCACCAAACTGGATCGAAGTAGGTGCGAGCAGCAGTGCGAAAAGCGGCAAAAAATTAATCGCCAACTTTTCCAACTACGGTTTGAGTACCGTTGATTTCTTTGCTCCTGGTGTAGATATTTATTCTACAGTTCCAGACTACAATTACGAAAACGCGAGTGGAACCTCCATGGCTTGCCCGGCTACCGCTGGCGTAGCTGCCATGATTAGAAGTTATTTTCCTGAACTCAGCGCTGTCGAAGTTCGAGAGGTACTGATGAAAACGACGGCCAAATATAGCAAAACGGTTGTAGCTCCTAACGGTGAAAAAGCTAAAATGAAAGACCTATGCATAACGGGTGGTTTTGTAAATGCTGCCAATGCGGTTTCCTATTTACTCGATAAGAACTAAGATTTTCTTTTACTTATTATCGAAAGCCACATGAACTTCATGTGGCTTTCTTTTTATCTTTGTATAAACGTTTTTTAAATGAATTTCAACCCTTGGTTGCTGGCTATTTTTGTGGTGGTTATTATAACGATGCTCGTTATCGATTTGGGCCTCGCCAATAAAAAAACACACCAAATATCCAATAAAGAAGCGCTACGCTGGACACTCATCTGGATTGGTTTATCGATGGGTTTTAGCGCGCTTATTTGGCTGCAAATGGGTTTTGCAAAGTTTGCTGAGTATCAGTCTGCCTATTGGATTGAAGAAGCACTCTCCGTAGACAACATGTTCGTCTTTATCCTTGTCTTCAAGTTCTTTAAATTGGAAGGAAAACTCCAACACCGCGTTTTATTTTGGGGCATTATTGGTGCGTTGGTTTTTAGAGCAATTTTTATCTTTTCAGGTATTGGCCTGATCAAACTCACGTACTTACCCGCATTTGAATTGTTTGGTTATCAGTTTAGCCTCGATCAAGGTGCGCATGCGCAACCAGGTTTTTTCTTCCGACCAAACCTAATTCTCACCATTTTTGGGGCTTTCTTGGTGTATGCTGGTGTTAAATCGCTAAGCGAAGGGGCTGACGATACACAAAAAGATTTCAATAATAGTCTGGGTGCTCGATTATTAAGAAAGGTCTTGCCGGTTACCAAAAACTATCACGATGCCCACTTTTTTATTAAAAGGGGAACAAAGCGCTTTGCAACAAAATTGTTCTTAGTCCTGATGGTTATCGAAACCACCGATCTTATTTTTGCCATTGACTCCATTCCGGCCATATTTGCGATTGCGCCAAATGACCCGCTTATCCTTTATACCTCAAATATTTTTGCTGTTCTAGGTTTGCGTTCAATGTACTTTCTGTTGGCAAACTCTATTCATATGTTCTCCAAACTCAAATATGGTTTGGCTTTTATATTGAGTTTTATTGGGCTGAAAATGTTAATGGCTCCATTTTTCCATATTGAAGCAAGTATTTCTCTGCTTATCGTATTAGGTGCTTTGGTGATCTCCGTACTTGCTTCGCTGATTTGGAAAGAAAATACGAGCGTTCAATAGGTAATAATCGAAGAAATCTTTATACGATAAATGACGCGCCTTCTTCGCTTAAACTGACACCTGATCTGAGTTTTGCAAAAAGTTCTCTGCCAAAACCAAACTGTTGGCTTGCTTTTTGTACAGAGGCTCTGGCTCCTACTGTTTCTCCTTGAAGCACTTCTAATATTCCATTTTCGCTGTCTAAGCGCAGTTGGTCTCCAGTTTGTATTTTACCGATTAGACCACCATCATATGCTTCTGGAGTGAGGTGAATAGCTGCAGGTACTTTTCCTGAAGCTCCTGACATGCGCCCGTCGGTTATCAAGCCCACTTTGTATCCTTTCTTTTGAAGAATAGTGAGCGTAGGAGTAAGACTGTGTAATTCTGGCATACCGTTAAATTTAGGTCCTTGAAAAGGAACTACAGCAATGAAATCTTTGTCGAGTTCACCTCTTTTGAAAGCAGCTATAAGATCAGCTTGTTGGTGAAATACAATAGCGGGTGCTTCTACAATACGGTGTTCGGGTGCAACAGCAGCTGTTTTGATCACAGCTCTACCCAAATTACCCTTGAGTAACTTGATGCCACCATCTGCAGTAAATGGCTCGTTGGCGGGCCTAATGATCGATAAATTCAAAGATTGTGCAGCACCTTCTTCCCAAACGAGTTCGCCGTCTTTTATTTTAGGTTCTTGCGTGTAAGCGCGCAAACCTTTTCCAATGATGGTTTGGACGTCTTCATGTAAAAGTTGATGGTCTAATAGTGTTCTGATCACAAAGCCCATTCCGCCAGCTGCATGGAAATGATTGACGTCAGCAGCACCATTTGGATACATGCGCGTAATGAGCGGAACAATTGCAGATAAATCGGACATATCGTCCCAATTGATAATGATGCCTGCTGCTCTTGCAATGGCAATGAGGTGTATGGTATGATTGGTAGAACCGCCTGTGGCAAGTAGGCCAATGATGCCATTCACCACCGTCTTTTCATCAAATAATTTGGCTAAGCTGCGCTCTTTTCCAATTTTTACATTTGCTACGGCTACTTTTACCGCTTCTTTATTCAAAAGATCGCGCAGCGGCGTGTTTGGATTGACAAAACTAGAACCCGGTAAGTGCAGACCCATGATTTCCATGAGCATTTGGTTGCTGTTTGCCGTTCCGTAGAATGTACAAGTGCCTGGAGAATGGTAGGAGTCGGATTCACCCTTTAGTAATTCTTCACGTCCAATTTTACCTTCGGCATAAGCCTGTCTAATCTGAGACTTTTCTTCGTTGCTGATACCGCTTGGCATTGGCCCACCTGGCATAAAAACAGCAGGTAAGTGACCAAAACGTAGGGCGCTCATCATTAGGCCCGGAACAATTTTGTCACAGATACCTAAATAAACTGCTGCGTCAAACATGTTGTGTGAGAGTCCTATAGCGGAGGAGAGTGCAATGACGTCTCTGCTATACAGCGAGAGTTCCATGCCGGGTTGCCCTTGGGTTACACCGTCGCACATGGCGGGTACAGCACCGGCAACTTGCGCAACTGCACCAAATTCATTGGCATACTGTTTAATGGCTTTTGGATAATCTTCATAGACCTGATGGGCAGAGAGCATATCGTTGTAAGCGGTGATAATTCCAAGATTCGGAATGATATCGGCAGCTAAAGCGCTTTTATCGTGCTGGTTACAAGCTGCAAATCCGTGTGCTAAATTACCGCAATTGAGGGTGCTTCTGTGCACGCCTTCTTTAAAGGCAGCGTCAATTTGTTCCAAATATTCTAGGCGTGTTATAGCACTTCTTTCAATAATGCGAGCGGTGATTTCGGCAATTTTGGGATGAATCATGTTGCAGAGGTATAATAAGTGGCTTTGAGGGCTTCTTTAAATTGAGCAATGGGCAGGTCAAGTGCAGCACTATTATCAAAAATATCTTTTTTCTGCGCACCGGTAATCATTAAATACAACGATTTGGTTCTTCTCAGTACTGGCCCATTGAAAGTAATGCGCTGTGTTGGTTCTGAAGGAGCATTCGTATTAGAAAGCAAGCTCCTTTCATCAAAGACTGCCTGTTCAGATGCGAGGTCATTTGGAAAAATAGAGGCTGTATGGCCGTCAGGGCCCATACCCAAAAGACAAACATCTGGGTCCGTAAAAATACGGTATACTGCTTCACTTTTTTTGAGATTTTCTTCATAGTTGTCAGCATCGACAACCATTGGGTGGATGACCACATTTTTTGCTGAATTGGCAGCAATTGTTTCGTTGAGTAATTTGTAGTTCGAGAAGGGACTATCTGCGGCAACAAACCTTTCATCGACAAGACCAATAGTAACCTGATTCCAGTCGATGTCAAATGTTGACAACAAGCGATAAACACCACTCGGAGTGCTTCCGCCTGAGAGCAGGAGTGTGGCGCTTCCATTTTGTTGAATAGCGCTCGATAAATCAGAGGAAATTTGGGTAGCTAAGGCTTTTTCTAACTGTGCTTTCGACTCAAAAGTGATCATTCTCTCCAGGTTTTGGTAATCCATGATTCGTGGTCATCTAGGATGTCGTCGCCAGGGCCCCAGGTCCCGGCTTCGTAAAGTACATTTGGCATATTTGCGCTTTTCCAGCTGCTTGTAACAGACTCTATCCAGGTCCAGGCGGCTTGTAGTTCGTCTTGACGCATGAATAGCGTTTGGTTACCGCGAATCACATCTACAATTAAACGTTCGTAGGCCTCCGGGAATCGTTCTTTAAAGGAGTCTGTAAAATCGAGTTTAAGTGCAATTGGCTTGTAACGATAACCACCTGGGCCTGGGATTTTGGTCATTTGGATGAGCTCTATGCGTTCCTCTGGTTGTAGGCGAATGATCAGTTTATTGTTGTTGAGTTTTTCTTTTGATGGGAAAATATTATGCTTTACCTCTCTAAAATTGATGACAATTTCTGAATACCGTTTGATCATGCGCTTTCCTGTGCGCAATAAAAACGGAACGCCTTTCCAACGCCAGTTGTCTACGTAGGTTTTGATAGCGACGAAGGTCTCTGTTTTGGAATCGTACTTTTCGATGTCTTCGAGGTAGCTATTCACTTGAATACCGTTGGATTTGCCGCGGGTGTATTGTCCTTTAACGGTATCGCGCTCCACGGTTTTTTTGTTGAGCGGGCGAAGTGCTTTCAATACTTTTAGCTTTTCGTTGCGCACTTCGTCGGCCTCTAGGGCAACAGGTGGTTCCATAGCAACCAAACACAAAAGTTGGAGCAAGTGATTTTGTACCATGTCGAGTAGGGCTCCGGACTGATCATAATAGGATGCTCTTTTTTCCACACCTAAGCTTTCGGCTACTGTTATTTGCACACTCTCAATATTTTCTGCATTCCAGGCGCGTTCAAATAGGTTGTTTGCAAAGCGCAAAACCATGAGGTTCTGTACGGTTTCTTTACCTAAATAGTGGTCAATTCGGTAAATTTGGTGCTCCTCAAAGGCTTGGGTAATTTCTGAATTAATAGCATTTGACGAAGCCAAAGAGTGTCCGAGTGGCTTCTCTAAAACAACCTTGCTGCGCTCGTTGACCAAACCACAAGCTTTTAATGTTTGTGTAATGGGGCCAAAAGCGGAGGACGGCGTCGAATAGTAGTATATATTTTGTCTTTCCGGAAATTGTTCAATATACTTCTTGAGTTCGGTGTAGGCCTCAGGTAGCGGAGCTTCTGCCTTAATGATGACTAATTTTTTGAGGAATTTTTCGATTTCTTCTCGGCTATATTTGTGGTGGTCACTCACTTCTAAGAAAGGAATGAGCTTTTCGTGAAATGCTTGGATATTGGGGTCTCTTCGGGTAATGGCAATGACGCTATAAGGGGTGTTGAGCTGCCCATCTAAATCTCGATGAAAAATAGCGGGTAATATTTTGCGTATGGAGAGGTCTCCGTCACCGCCAAAAACAACAATATTGAAGGGCTCGAAACGTTCTTGATGGGGGTTGTGGTTCGTAGGGGCTTTCATGCCATTTGGGTTTAGTATGTGTCAAATTTACACTAAGTAATCATAAAAAGCAATTAAAATTATTAAATTTAGCAACCTATCTTTGTTTATAACGTTTGAAATCCGATGAGAGTTTTTTTCTTTTTAATTTTTATTGTTAGTTCGCTATTTTTCAATTATTTGCAGGCACAAACTTATGTGTTTGGTCAGCTTTCAGGCTCTCCTTTGATGAGTACTACTGGTTGGAATCTAAATGGCAACGCCACTATCGGAGACACCCCTGGTGACGTCGATAATTTTCTTAATGAGCTTGTATTGACCAACGCATTTGGCAACCAATCGGGGGGTATATTTTACAATACGCCGATCAACCTGTCTGTATGCCAAAAGTGGACCGTCGAATTCGACTACAGAATTTGGGGCGGGAGCGCTGCCGATGGCTTGGCCTTTTGTTTTTTGAGTGTTCCGCCTACCGGATTTGTGAGCGGAGGGGGTGTTGGAATTCCTGGAACAGCAAATGGTTTAAAGGTGGTGTTAGACACCTGGAACAACTGCGGTGGCCCGAACCCTGAATTACAGATCTATAGCGGAATTGGTTACAACGAATGTGCAGCTGGTATCGTTAAACTCGAAAACAACACGGGCAACTTGAATTTCATCCGCAGCAATTCGTATCAGCCAGCCAAAATCACCTATGACAATGGCTTAATCACCCTATTTATCAATAATATTCAATACCTAACGGCCAATTTTCCAGTGGGCTTCACGGGTTACATGGGCTTTACCGCAAGTACAGGTGGTGCAAATGACCAACACTCCATACGAAATGTCATCATTTACACCGATCAGGCACAGTCGAACGCCGGTGTTGATGTCACTACCTGTTCGAATGAAGCCGTTACTATTGGTGCTACAGCCGTTGCAGGTCAGGTTTACAACTGGACACCCGCAACCGGCTTGTCGTCTGCCACCGCAGCCAATCCGGTGGTATCCGTGCCAAACACAACCGGAGCGCCAATTTCCCAAACCTATACCGTTACAACATCTTTGGCAAGTGCACCAGGTTTGTGCCCCACAACTGATCAAATTGTGGTCACCATTCAACCTGAATATTCCCTAACGAGTAACCAAAGCTCTTGTACGGGGCAGTATACGTTTAACGGACAAGTGCTAACCCAGCCGGGTCTATATAATGATACGCTAACTACTATTCATGGTTGTGATTCTATTGTAACACTCAACCTCACACTAGGGTCTACTCCCCTTATCAGTGCTGGGCAAGACCTCACCGTTTGTTCAGGAGAGCCTGCACTTATCGGTTCTTTTCAGCAGCCGGGACTCTCGTATAGTTGGTCTCCTACAAGCGGCTTAAGTGCAGTAAATATGGCCAATCCAACGGCTCAATTAAGTAATATCAATACGGGTTGGCCAATTGTTCAAACTTATACGCTCACTGTTACGGATACCTCCAATACCATGGCTTGCACTGCCACTGACCAAATAGATGTTACCATTCTACCTGCTTATCAAACACTGATTCAAGATACCCTTTGTAATGGCGGTCCGTTTATCTACAACGGGAATACCTACGCCCAAACTGGAGTATATATAGATTCATCCTCGACGACCGGGGGCTGCGATTCCATTACCACTATTCATATTGCCATTTCGCAAACACCAATTTTTGACATCAATGATACACTCATATGTTTGGGCACTCAGGTCGATATTTTACCCGTAAGCAACTTCAGTAACATTACCTATGCCTGGCTTGCTCCAAACACAACGCTGCCAATTATTAGTCCTCAACTCGTTGTGAGCCCTGCTCAAACCACGACTTACCAAGTAACTGCAATTGACACACTATTGTGCAATTACACAGACAATTTTACGATCGTTGTAGCACCTTTACCCCTAATGAACCTCAACGCCAACGCCACCACGTTGTGTGCTTATGATACCTTGTTACTCAATGCAACAGGTGCTCCAAGTTATGCATGGAGCGGTCCGGTAGCTTTAAGCGCTGGATCAGCTCAGCAAGAAGTCCTTTTTCCTCTTTCAGGAACGTACCAAGTGGTTGGAACAAGTATAGAGGGTTGCCAAGACAGCGTCAATTTATCTATTATTGTTCATCCGGCTCCGCTTTTAGAATTAACGCCAGATCAAGGAATTTGCCCAAGTTTTTCTGCAACTTTAGAGGTAAGTGGCGCAACAACATATACTTGGAATGAGCCATTATTAAGTGGGACTACCATACAGGTAAGCCCTTCTCAAACCACGCTTTATTCGGTTGTTGGAGCCAATATTTTTGGTTGTATTGATTCTGCAAGTACAACAGTCACTGTTTACCCGCAGCCCAGTGCCAATTTTACAGCAAGCCCGCTGATCCTGACCAACGATGACCCGACGGTATCTTTTTCATCTAACGCAGTAAATGCAAGTACGAGCATATGGGATTTTGGGGATGGGATCATCCTAGAAAGTAGTCAAAACCAATTTGATTACACGTATCCTTTTGTCGAAGATCAAACATATACCGTGACGCTCCAAGTGGAAAGTGCAGAAGGCTGTACAGCCGAGAGTCAGCTGCAAATTCAAATCAAAGGAGGCATCATTTATTATATTCCGAATACATTTACTCCCGATGGAGATGCATTAAATAATGTATTTACCCCCATTTTTACCTCAGGGTTTGACCCAAAAAATTACCACCTTACGATCTTTAATAGATGGGGGCAGGTCGTGTTTGAATCCTATGATTCAAAAGGCGGTTGGGATGGTAAAATTGATATTTATAACGCTCCTGAAGGAACCTACACTTACAGCATTGATTTTAAAACGCTCAATACCGATGAAATCATCAATGTGTCGGGGCATGTAACTCTTTTGCGTTAAGCTTATGGTAAAAAGTATACTAAGTTCACTTCTCATTTTTCTGATCTGCATTCAAAGTAGCCTTGCGCAATCTATCGGAGGAATCGTTAACACCTATGCAGCCGTAACCAACATGACTGCAAACAGTGTAACGGTTAACAGTACTGCAGGTTTTTCAGTTTCAGACCGCGTGTTGTTGATCCAAATGAAAGGCGCCACCATCAATCAAACGAATACAGCAAGTTTTGGACAAATTGTGGCGCTTGGTTCGGCAGGTAATTTTGAATTCACCAATATTGCAGCTATCAATGGCAATATCATCACTTTTGTTTCCAATCTATGTAAGCCGTTTTCAGTAACTGGAAAAGTACAGCTTATCCGTGTTCCAGTTTACAATCAAGCAACTATAAACGCGGTTGTTAGCTCGAGCCCTTGGAATGGAACAACTGGTGGAGTAGTTGCCATAGAAGCCACAACAAGCCTCACTTTTAATAACATGATTGATGTCAGTGGCAAAGGATTTGTTGGCGGAGCAGTGACTACAGGCTGGTTTGCATGCAATGACCCTAATTTTTCGAGCCCTGGCACCTCAGCAGGTAAAAAAGGAGAAGGAATTGCTGCTGCACCACTTAATTTAGACGGTAATAGGGCACCACTTGCCAATGGTGGCGGTGGCTCTAATTCAGGTAACCCCGGAGCGGGAGGCGGTTCAAATGGCGGCGCAGGCGGCCGAGGTGGGAATCAATTCTCTGGATCTTGCCCGGTCAATACATCATTTGGCATGGGAGCCTACGCATTGCCTTATGCGACCTACAGAGCATATCTTGGCGGCGGTGGTGGTGGCGGGTATAAAGACAATGGGCTGAATGCCACCGAAGGATCCAATGGTGGAGGTATTGTTTTTATTATAACGCCGACAATTATAGGTAACAACCAGCAAATTAATGCAAGCGGCCTCAACGTCATCGGTAATACCAACTCAGAAGGAGCCGGTGGGGGTGGTGCCGGGGGTTGCGTTTATCTTTTAACCCAAACGATCAATACCAATTTAACGATTGACGTAAAAGGTGGTAATGGCGGTAACATCTTAAGTACCCTTTGGTCATCTGCTTGCCATGGCCCAGGTGGTGGTGGTGGTGGTGGTGCAATTGTTTTTCAGCAGGCAGCATTACCTCCTAATGTTACACCAATTGTAACTGCCGGAACCCCGGGTTCGGTATTGCACACAGGACCAGCATGTGCAGGTTCGAGTTTTGGTGCTCAGGCTGGTGCACCTGGCATACTTGTATACAATTACACAACACCTACGCCAGGAAACCCGCCCAATATTGGTCCAGATACCCTCATTTGTGCTGGAACAACGCTAACGCTGCAACCCGATACCTTGTATTCCTCGTATGCATGGAGTACTGGTGCAACAACATCAAGTATAACAGTTAATACGCCTGGTGTATATTGGCTAGATGTGCCGAGCGGTTGCGGTTTGGCAAGAGATTCAATTGTGGTTTCAGTTCAAACTCCTGTTGTAGATTTAGGTCCTGATACTTATCATTGCTTAGGTGATTCGAGTCTATTACAAACCACAGGTTTATACGCATCTTATTTGTGGTCCACTGGTGCCATTACAGCCACTATTTTTGTGCAGAATGCAGGTATTTACACCTTAAACATTACGGATAGCTTGGGGTGTACGGCCCAGGATCAAATCAATATTTCAGTTTTACAACCGGATACCACCTTGCTTTCCATTACCATTTGTGCCGATTCAACACTGAATTTCAATGGATTGTCCATCACAAACCCTGGAGTCTACACCGTACATTTGAACAATCAAAATGGATGTGACTCTATGGTGGTTTTGACGCTTCAAGAATGGGCCTTACCCGTCGTTAGTGTTGCCGATACTTTTGTTTGCGCCAATACCTGTGTAGATCTTATTCCTACCGGCGCCTTGTTTTATAATTGGAATATTCCACAAAATACAAACGGGAGTATTACTGTTTGCCCAAGTGAAACAACCACTTATTCGCTTACCGGAACAGATGCAAATGGTTGTACTTCTTTGCCTGAACAGGTTACCGTTCAGATAGACCCCATTCCAGTTCCCAACTTTTACATTGACCCTGACCAAGTCGAAATCGATAATCCTTCAATTACAATTTATAATGTAACTGTTGGCAATTTAAATCATCAATGGAGCATCAACGGAAGTACATTTGAAAATTCAAATAGTAGTTTTAATGCTCAACTCCCTTTTCAAGAAGGAACTTACAGTATTCTATTAGTAAGTTCTACGGACCTAGGTTGCACAGATTCGCTTTTACTCACAGCAACGGTAATGAACAATATTGCTGTATATATACCCAATACATTTACGCCAGATCAGAATGAGTTCAATACGGTCTTTTTTCCTGTTTTTTCGACTGGATTCACACCAAAGGGCTATACTTTTAGGATTTACAACCGTTGGGGCGAGGAAATCTTTTTTAGTCAAGATCCTGCCGCGTTTTGGGATGGTGCTATGGCTGATGGTACAGATTGCCCAGATGGCCTATATAATTACATGATTGAATACCAAGAAATTGAAAAAGGTGAGCCCAAGCGTATTTTGGGTTTTGTTCATTTGATACGATAAAAAAAGCCCTGGAATTTCCAGGGCTTTCAACAGTTGGTTTCGTTGATATCATCAATATTCATCTTCATTAAAGAGAAAATCTTCTCTTGAAGGATAGTCAGGCCATATTTCTTCGATGCTTTCATACATATCACCTTCGTCTTCGAGGTCTTGAAGGTTTTCAACAACCTCGAGCGGTGCACCCGTGCGAATCGCGAAATCGATGAGTTCTTCTTTTGTGGCAGGCCACGGTGCGTCTTCAAGGTAGGATGCAAGTTCCAGTGTCCAGTACATAAGTCAATAATTTAGTTTATTTTTTGGCAAAAGTAATTTTTATTTCCAAAATTCCAAGTACCTAATAAAAAAACAAGATAAAATTAATGTCGGGGAGTCCAGGTATGTTCACTTATACCAAGATCTAAGCTGATTTTTCTCGATAACACGAAGAGGTAGTCACTCAAGCGATTCAGGTAGGTGAGCACCAATGCTTCAACACCTTCCAATTCGTCTAGGACAACTGACATCCGTTCTGCTCTTCTACAAATGCAGCGTGCCACGTGTGTGTGGGCACTTATGGCGTGTCCGCCTGGTAGAATAAATGCTGTAAGCGGCGCCAGCGCTTCATCCATTGCATCCATCCAGTTTTCGAGTTTTTCAACATCAGACGCTAGCAGGTCTGGTAATTGCATCTTTGATTTTTCGGGGTCAGCTGCTAGATGGGAGCCAATGGTAAATAGACGGTCTTGAATTTCTTGCAATTGAAGCACATAAACGTGATCAATAGGCATGGTACTGACAAGGCCAATATAAGAATTGAGTTCGTCTACGGTTCCGTAGGCTTCTATGCGCACATCGCCTTTGGAAACACGCGTGCCTCCGATAAGGCCTGTGCTGCCTTGGTCTCCTTTTTTGGTGTAAATTTTCATGGTAATGATTTAGGCAAAATTGGCAAGAAGGGTATTTAATTCTTGCTCAGTATAACGCATTTGTAGCAGTTTGTTCATGACATTTTCAACAATGCTATCCGGACAAGAAGCTCCGGAGGTTAGGACAATTCTGACATTCTTTCTGGATGGAAAAAAGTGAGTGGTTTGCTGCATTTGTTTGGTGTGGAAATTATAATGCTGAATATGATCAGGTGTAATTTCTGTGTTGTCTTTGATGTAATAGGTTGTAAATTTTTGCTCGAGCAATTCGACCAAATGACTGGTGTTGGAACTATTATAACCACCTACCACTACTGCAAAATCTGCATCTTGCGCCAACAAACCTAGCGTGGCTGATTGGTTGTCATTGGTAGCATAACAAAGGGTGTCTCGGGTATCAGCCATATGATTTTTGATGTTGCTGTCCCCGTATAGCGCAACATAACAAGACCTAAGATAGTCGGTAATTTCTTGTGTTTCAGAGGCCAGCATGGTTGTCTGGTTGACAACACCTATTTTTTGGAGGTCTTTTTGAGGGTCAAAACCTTTGCTTATTTTCCCTTCAAAATAGTCAAAAAAGGCGTCGTGTGTTTGTGCACCTTTGATCACTTGTGCTAAAAACTGTGCTTCTTGCATATTTTTGATGATCAAGGCCGGTCCATTTGCAGTAGCATGTGAAAAAGTAGCGCGTGTTTCTTCGTGATCGTGTTTGCCATGTATGATAATTGTATGGGCAGTTTCGCCAAGTTTTTCGGAACGGTTCCATACCTTTTCTACAAATGGACACGTCGTGTTGTAGGTATGAATATCGAGCCCTAGGTCTTTGAGTTGTTGTTCGATGGCTAGGGTTGTGCCAAAGGCTGGGATGAGAACGATGTCGTCGCTACGCAGTGTGGAAAAGGGAATGAGCTGATTACCTTGTGTGTCCTGCAAAAATTGGATGCCATTTGCAATGAGGTCTTCGTTAACTGCTGGATTGTGAATCATTTGACTCAGTAGAAAAATGCGTTTACCTGGGTTTTCTTGCAGGGCCTTGTAGCTGCGCTCGATAGCGTTTTCTACGCCGTAACAGAATCCAAAATGACGGGCTATAAGAAAGGTGAATTCACCAATTTGAAGTACGGTCGGCGTAAAATCTTTTTTGCGTGGATCTTCAACCTTGCGCTGTGCTTTGATTTTACTCAAAATTGGCGAGCGGTAAAACGTAGGTACTTCAAATTGCTTCATACGGCTTTAACACTTATGGTGAGTCTTTGTTTCGGTTCAGTTGCTGAGCTTGCCTGGATACTGCTCGAGTGCAGCGCGCAAACAAGTTACCGCTGCTATGAGATGTTCTTGGTTGAGAACATAGGCGATGCGCGCTTCTTGAAGGCCTGCGCCTGGCGTTGCATAGAATCCATTGGCTGGTGCCATCATGACGGTTTGGCCTTCAAATTCAAATTCCTCGAGCAACCACTGGCAAAAATGTTCCGCATTGGCTACCGGAAATTGAGCAACGCAGTAAAATGCGCCACTTGGCTTTGGGCAGAATACACCAGGAATACTATTGAGGCCATCTACCATGATGTTTCGGCGCGCAACATATTCGGCAACGACCTCCTCAAAATAGCTTTGTGGGGTGTCTAGGGCTGCTTCTGCTGCAATTTGATCCACCGTTGGAGGAGATAGGCGCGCTTGACCAAATTTAAGCGCAGCAAGCATGAATTCTTGGTTTTTAGAAATGAGGGCGCCAATTCGGGCACCACACATGGAATATCTTTTGGAGACAGAGTCGATCATGACGACATTTTGATCGATTCCTTCTAAATTCATCGTGGAAAAAGGTTGGGCACCATCGTAGCAAAATTCTCGATAGACTTCATCTGCAAATAAGTAGAGGTCGTGTTTTTGAACGATGTCGCGGAGTTGCTCGAGTTCTTCTTTGGTGTAGAGATATCCAGTTGGGTTTCCTGGATTACAAATCATAATAGCTTTGGTTTTAGCTGTAATTTTTGCTTCAATTTGTGCCACCGGCGGCAAGGCAAAACCGTTGTCAATGTGCGCAGTTACCGGCACCACCTTCAGGCCAGCCATGACGGCAAAACCATTGTAATTGGCATAGAACGGTTCTGGAATGATGATTTCATCGCCCGGATTACATGCCGTCATGAGTCCAAAGACGAGCGCTTCGGAGCCTCCCGTAGTAATGATGATATCTTCAGTATTTACTGGAATACCTTGTTTTTGATAGCTTAGTGCTAATTTTTTTCGATACGACTCAAATCCAGCTGAGTGACTGTATTCAAGTACTTTTTGATCGAGGTTATGAATGGCGTCAAGGGCAGTTGCTGGTGTTTCGATATCGGGTTGCCCAATGTTTAAGTGGTATACAGTTTTGCCCGCTTTTTTAGCGGCTTCCGCGTAAGGAACCAATTTGCGAATTGGAGAGGCGGGCATTTCGATGGCTTTGTGAGCTAGTGAAGGCATTTAGTCTAATTTAGTGCTCAAAATTAATCAATCTTTTTTGCTGAATTTTTTATTTGCT
>JALRJE010000090.1 GCA_023268965.1 Crocinitomicaceae bacterium | reverse complement strand
ACCAAGGTGCTGGTGACCAAGGAATGATGTTTGGTTATGCCACTAAAGAAACCGCTAACTACATGCCGTTAGCGCTTGATTTGGCGCACAAAATCTTAGAGGAAATGTCTTTGATTCGCAACAACGAAGCAGCGCTCATTCCTTACCTCAGACCAGATGCTAAGTCACAGGTAACCATTGAATATTCCGATGACAACGTTCCGCAGCGCATCGACACTATTGTTGTTTCTACACAACACGACGACTTCGCTGACGAAGCTGTGATGCTTGCAAAAATCAAAAAAGACGTTATTGAAATCGTGATTCCACGCGTGAAAGCCAAGCTTTCTCCGGCAATTCAAGCACTTTTCAATGACGCAATTACCTACCACATCAACCCAACAGGCAAATTTGTAATCGGTGGCCCCCATGGTGACACCGGCCTTACAGGTCGTAAAATCATCGTAGATACATACGGTGGTAAAGGTGCACACGGTGGAGGTGCTTTCTCCGGAAAAGATCCTTCAAAAGTGGACCGCTCTGCAGCCTATGCAACACGTCATATTGCCAAAAATTTAGTTGCAGCAGGTTTGTGTGACGAAGTCTTGGTTCAGGTTTCTTACGCCATTGGTGTTGCTGAACCTTGTGGTTTGTACGTCAACACCTACGGCACATCTAAAGTTGGCCTTACTGACGGCGAAATCGCAGTCAAAGTAGGTCAGATTTTTGACATGCGCCCATACTTTATCGAGCAACGCCTAAAATTGCGTAACCCAATATATCAAGAAACAGCTGCCTACGGCCACATGGGACGCAAAAATGAAGTAGTAACAAAAACCTTCACTGCACCAGATGGCAAACAAGTAACACGTGAGGTAGAACTCTTCACTTGGGAGAAACTCGACTACGTAGATCAAGTCAAAACGGCTTTTGGCCTCTAAAATAACTAAAGCCCGCTCGTCGGGCTTTTTTTTTAATCCATTCTCATGAGTACAAACTTCAGAACCATCTGGACCACACCCGAACGAGACATCGAGGTCATTGACCAGCGCCAATTGCCACATGAATTTGTGGTGGTAAAATTGAAAACATACAAAGATGCAGACCTCGCCATCAGAAGCATGACTGTCCGAGGAGCGCCGCTCATTGGTGCCACCGCAGCTTATGGTATTTTTTTAGCGGTACGCGAGTTGATTTCTAACGGGCTCGACGGTCATTTTTTGGATGAAGCATTTACAGTACTTCGTGCCTCCAGACCAACAGCTGTGAATTTATTTTGGGCCCTTGACCGCATGCAAAAAGCCCTTGATAAAGCCGATGACTTTTTAGAAGCAGCCTGGAACGAAGCACAAAATATTGTAGCGGAAGATATTGAAACGTGTCGCATGATTGGTGTACACGGACTGCCTTTGATTGAGCGCATTTCCGAAAAAAAGAAGGGGGATACAGTTCATATTTTAACGCATTGCAACGCTGGAATGCTCGGTTGTATTGAATGGGGTACCATTACCTCCCCTATTTATCAGGCCGTTCAAAAAGGAATTGATGTGCATGTTTGGGTTGATGAAACAAGACCTCGCAATCAGGGTGCAAACCTCACTGCATATGAACTCACTAAACACGGTGTCAAGCATACGCTTATTGTTGACAACACGGGTGGGCACCTCATGCAACACGGCATGGTTGACCTCGTTATTGTTGGCACCGACCGAACCACGCGTCAGGGAGATGTCGCCAATAAAATTGGCACCTACCTCAAAGCTTTGGCAGCAAAAGACAACCAAATTCCATTCTATGTGGCCCTACCATCTACCACCCTAGACATGAGTATCAACGATGGTCTTAAAGAAATACCCATCGAAGAACGCGATCAGAATGAAGTCAAGTATGTCATCGGGAAATCTGCGGCAGGCATAATAGAACCCGTTTTGATTTGCCCAGAAACGACACCAGCCGCCAATTATGGTTTTGATGTAACACCCGCGCGTTTGGTCACAGGCTTGATCACCGAACGGGGTATTTGCGCTGCTTCAGAAGAAGGGATTATATCTTTATTTCCAGAATATATTTCAAATTGATGAATTGAATGGATGAATTATTATTTAAAAAACATAAATATGAAGCGTAATTATTTTCTACTTACTATCATCCTTTACATCATTCAACATACAACGCATTCACAAATCCAAGGGGTTTGGCACAGTAACTTTGAAGTAGCTGGGAAATCCTTGCTCATGGACCTGGATGTCCAAGGCATTGGACGAGATGGCTCCATTATCGTTTCCATTCCAGATCAGCCGCAATTGAAGCCACAAACAATGGAAGAGTTTGCCCTTTTCTCGGATAGTTTGTGGTTCAACTGGAAGATGCTAGGCCTTACTTATAGCGCAAAACTACATGGTGATTCTCTAGTGGGTACGATGAAACAAGCAGGTTTGGCTTGGTCGGCTATCTTTTACAAAAAGGTAATGATTGCCAAAGAAGTAAAAGGAAAGATACAAGATCCAAAAGGGCCATTTCCCTACATGACCCGTGAAATACAGGTCAAGACGGATAAAAAAACAACGCTTTCCGGCACCCTGATTTTACCTGAAAAGGAGAAAGCAGCTCAGTTTCCATTGGTTATTTTAGTTTCGGGTTCAGGCGCACAGGACCGCGATTGCGAAATTTTAGGGCACCGTTCGTTTTGGGTGTTGGCAGACCATCTTGGCCGCAATGGTATCGCCTCGTTTCGCTATGACGACCGCGGCGTTGGCAAGAGTTCTGGGAAATTCAATGAGGCTACACAAACCGATTTTGCCAATGACTTGCTTTTTATTATCAATAAGCTCAAAAAGGAATTCCCGAAAGCCAAATTATTTATTTACGGCCACTCAGAAGGGGGCATGACGGCCCTCAGAGCAGCTGTACAGACGAAGTATCTAACAGGAATTATTGAAGCAGCTTCGGTTGGAAACAGCGGAAAAGAGGTCCTTATTGAACAACAATACTTGATTCCGAAAGCAAGCGGTTATTCAGAAGAAGAAAGCCTTTGGAATCAACGCTTTTACAAAGCGGGTGCTGAAATTGCATTGAGAAGTACTACAAACGATTTTTCTAAACAGTATAATGCCTGGTTAAATAGTTGCTGGGACAGCATTCCTCAAAAATTGTTAGATGGCGCGAATCAAAAAGAACTCACCGAGCAAATGAGTGCTTTTTTCAATAATGCCTGGGCCAGAGAGTTCTTGGCATTTGAAAGCCAAGCATACCTTTCACAACTCGATCTTCCCTTCTTAATTATCAATGGTAGCAAAGATATTCAAGTTCCCGCTCAGGCCAACCAAGCAAGTTTTAGAACTGCGATGAGCAAAGCCTCCTTGGAAAAAAGTACATTTTATTTGCTAGAAGGTGCCAACCATTTGTTTCAACAATGTAAGGAGTGTAACCTGAGTGAATACGCCACTTTAGAACAGAGCATAGACCCTCAGGTAATGCAATGGGTTACATCATGGATTTTGGCACAGCTGTAAGGCCATCTATGTAACCAAAATTCTTTTCTATAATTTGAGGAAGCTGTTTGGTTAAATAATTTTTGAAGGCCAGAGCCGCACCGTTGTGCTTTTTCCCTTTGGGCCAGACTACTCGCCACATTGACTCTAAGGGTAGATCTGGTAAAGCAGTCACTTTCAATTGCCCCAATGTAAGTTCGTTTCGGATCCCAATAAGTGGCATGATCGAATATCCGAGGCCCGCAATCAGCGCTTGTTTGACCGCTTCATTAGAGGTGAGCTCAATGTGGCGACGCACTTGTATATTGTGACTATCAAGGTACTCATCTAGGGCCTTGCGAGTGGCTGAACCTGTTTCTCGTTTGACCCATGTAATGTCTTCGATTGCTTTTTGCCAATCAGCTTTTGGCACTACCTGAAGTGTTTCTTTACCCACCAAAAACAATTGATTTTTCATACAAGGGATTTCCTCTAAATTCAACCTTTCAGGCAATACAGAGACCAAAGAAAAATCGGTTTCATTGCGCTCTAAATTGAGCGTTACATTTGCCCGATTCGATACATCTAAAACCAACTCTACACCTGGGTGGTCTTTCATAAAATCGGCTAACAAATATGGAACTATATACTTCCCAGTTGAGACTACACTGATGCGCAACCTACCGCTCAGTTGTCCTTTGTATTGGGCTGTTTTATAATTGATCGCATACACTTCTTCAAGTATTTTCTCGGCTGCAGCAGCTACTTCTCTACCAAAATCTGTCACGTACAACTTTTTATTGACGATTTCAGTGAGAGGGATATCAAACTGATCTTGAAAGTTTTTCAATTGAATAGAAACGGCTGGTTGAGTTAAAAACAACGCTTCAGCAGCTCGGGTAATGCTTTCTTTTTGAACAATTTTCAGAAAGATGCGCAGTTGATTGAGGGTATAGTTCATAACGTTTATTTATGTTTAATATATTTTTATTATATATATACTTATGCAAATAATGTGCCAAATTTGCAAAAAATATCAATTCCATGATCAAAGAAATTGAATTAATTAAAAGTGACTACCACCCCGAAGAAGCTCTAGACGTTTTGAGTAATCTCATTCAGCAGAAAATTGCCTACCACACGCAAAAAACGATTCGGCACCAAGAAATCTTTGGTGAACCTGACTTACAAGCTGAACAACGCTTAAAGGAACTCCAAGACATCAAAAAAACATTAATTCAAGAACTCAAGCAATTAGATCCAAATACCGTTTTGCACATCAATGGAAATGTTTCGCTCACCGTTATTGCTCAGCAGCAAGCATCATAAAGAGGTGCTTTTGCAACCGCTTTTCGAGCCTTATGGTGTTCAACTGATTATTCCCGATGGTTTTGACACGGATGCTTTCGGAACTTTTTGCGGTGCTATTCCAAGGGCTGAAGGTGCGAAGCATACCGTCAAAGAAAAATGCTTAGCGGGCATGGCTCATGCCAACCAAAACCAAGGACTAGCAAGCGAAGGGTCTTTTGGAGCTCATCCAAGTTTTCCGTTCTTAACGATGAATGAAGAATGGTTGGTATTTATCGACCTCAAGCAAGACCTTGAAATTTATGGCCACAGCACGACATTAGAAGTTTGCTATGCTCAACTTGGCTATCAAGAAAAGGAACAGCTCCAAAGTTTTTTAGACAATTGCTCATTTGGGAGCCAAGCTCTTATTTTCAAAGACAGGAAGAGCGGTGAACTGATTAAAAAAGGAATCCAAGACCTAGCCAGCTTGAAACAGCTGATGAAAAAGCATCCTGAGTGGCAATTAGAAACAGACCTAAGAGCGCATCTGAACCCCCTCCGACAAAAAAACATTATTGCTGCAGGTAGAGATTTACTCAAGCGTATGGAAAGCCGTTGCCCGAAATGTAAGAAACCGGACTTTTCGGTGACTCAATACAGCGGTAAGTTACTATGCAGCTGGTGCCAAAAGCCTACAGATAGCTTTGCTTTTCTCGAATCTAACTGTGCTTATTGCAATTACCAAATCATAGAAAAAAGAATGGACAAAGAAGTAGAAGAGCCACAATATTGCAATCATTGTAATCCCTAATAAAAATGAAATCCAACATTTAAAGCATGAATTTAGAATTTTTATCTCACGATCTTAGTAACCCTACCATCCTGTTTTTCTTATTAGGAATTGTCGCTGTTTTAATCAAAAGCGATTTAGAAATTCCTGAATCATCTTTTAAATTTATCTCGCTATACCTCCTTTTCTCCATTGGATTTCGGGGTGGGCAAGAACTGCAACACAGCGAATGGACTTTCGAAATCTTTTGGTCTTTAATTTTTGGAATGGGGATAGCAGCCTGTATACCCGTTTATAGTTTTTTTCTGATTCGCAAGCGTGTGGGTATATCGAATGCGGCAGCAATTGCAGCAGCCTATGGTTCGGTAAGTGCAGTTACGTTGGTTGCTGCGCTCTCCTTTTTAGAACTTCAAAACCTGACGTTTAATGGGCATATGGTGGCCGTCATGGCGTTCATGGAATTCCCGGCGATTATTGTGGGCGTCTTATTGTTGCGTATTTATGAACATAACGATTCAAGGTTTTCTTTACCAGAACTCCTCAGGCATTCTTTGGCCAATGGCAGTGTGCTGATGATCATGGGCAGTTTAATAATAGGCTTGCTATCTGATAGCAAACAAGCAGCAGATATTGCTCCTTTTACTACAGACATCTTCAAAGGATTCTTGGCCCTTTTCTTACTGGAAATGGGAATGACTACTGCAAAAAGAATCAAGACATTCAAAACGCATGGATGGCCAATGGCCATATTTGCAGTGGCCATACCAGCACTGAACGGAATTATTGTAGCGTGGTTATCTCAATTTGTAACTATGGACCCCTCGAATCGATTTGTTTTTGCCGTATTAGGTGCAAGCGCTTCTTACATTGCAGTGCCTGCAGCCATGCGCTTGGCTGCTCCAAAAGCAGATCCTGGCTTGTATATACCTATGGCATTAGGCCTTACCTTTCCATTTAATATTGCCTTTGGTATGCCGCTGTATTATTGGGTTATCTCACTAAGCTAGCTTGTAAAAACTCCCACTTAAGCCAAAGTTGCTCGCATTTGGCTTGGTATTCTACTACTTTTAAGGCGGCTTGAAAAGCAGCGGTTTCTCGCATATTCACCATAAAAAGTGTGCTTTCGCCAGTTTCAAATAAATTAAGTTCAGCTGCTAAAAGCTTTTTAGTACTCTCGGCGTTGTCGGTAAAAATGACCAATTGCTTGCGTGCATTGAGGTACTCAGCGCGCGTGGCAAGTAATTTGGCGGTAAGTTCTGCACCCCTATCTTGACGCTCAAAAGTTGTTTGCTCTATGTTTAATTTCGTTTGTTGTAGGGCAGCGCGTTCTTTTCTTAAAAACAACGGCATTTGTGCACTCACACCCCACCTGTAGTCATTGATAGAAAATTGTGCCAATGGATTGTATTGAATGGGTTCATTCAAAAAATTGTATTTGAGCTCTAATTGGGGCTTGAGTTGCTCTCGGTTGTAGCGCTTTTCGATGGCCAGCACGTCTAATTTGTAGGATAATATGCCCAAATAAGGATGCTGCTCCACCAGGGAGTCTACCTGCCCGGCAAAGATCAATTTGGGCGCTTGTATGCTTAGCGAATCGGCCTGAAGTGGTTGGGCTGTTGCAGCAAGCTCGAGAGGCGTTCCGTCTGCTTTCCATAGATAGCGATTTAGGTAAGCAGTTGCCCCTGCAAAACGTGCCTCTTGATCGGCCAACGCAGCCGCCCTTGTTTGGTATTGAATGGCTGCTTCCACTGTATCAATGTACGGGCGATCTCCTAATTCTGCCATACGCTGCATGGCAATCAAGCGCACTGAACCCACGTCCAGTGCCTCTTTGAGGATTTGACCTGCATAATATTGTAAATACCAGTCCCAGTATGCATAACCAGCTTCTAAAAGCAATTCATTGAGTGCCAAGCGCTGTTCGAGTTGGCTACTTTGCAAGTAGACCTTTGCTTTTTGTAATTCTGCCCTGCGTTCGTCGATCAGTAAACCGTTGCCTAAATTGGCAGCAAGCCCACCATACCATAAGCCATTCTGAGGCGTAAGTCCTTGCGGGTCTAGATAGGTACCCCTATTTTGTTCTATACCTGTTTGTATGCTCAGGCCATACCATGTGGGCACCTTGAGCTGGGCATCTGAAATGCTATAGTACATGGTATTGCCATAATACTTCTGAGCGAGGTCATAATTGAGTTTGGGATCAAAACCACCCCGAGCCTTCAGTACATATGTTTCAGCAAATTCTGGTATTAATTTGGCTTGCTTTGCCAGCGGATGACCTTCGAGTACTTGCAGCATAAAGGATTCAGGGCGCAAAACATTATTTTGCGACCAAACTGCCAAAGCACTCCAGAAAAGGCAAATGAAGAATGTATATTTATTTCTCATTGGACTTCACTTTGGTCGTTGACTTTTTGACTGGAGTTTGGTAGTAGTCTGGCGGGAAACCATTCACATTTCGCCAGAGCTCATACCAAATAGGCACATCGTTGAGCAACAACATTGCATAGGCGCCGCCGCCAACGCGCAGTGGTTCTGGCCATTTATTTTCTTTACGGTCAGGCGCTACCAACACCCTGAACTCACCATTCTCATTTGCAAATTGATCTATTGCAAAAACCGTCCCGCCGTAAGTTCCATAGCTGGTATTTGGCCAGCCTGAAAACACAATTGCAGGCCAACCATCGAACTGAATGCGCACGTGCTGACCAACTTGTAATAATGGCAAGTCCATAGGTCGTACGAACATCTCTACAGCAAGGTCGTAATTGGTCGGCATGATAGTCGCAATTGCAGATCCTTGCTTGATGGTTTCGCCAATGCCGCTCGATAGCGTTTTGGTAATACGTCCGTCTTGAGGAGCCAAAATATAGTACATGCCATTTCTAATCGAATAATTGGCAACCTGTGTTTGCATTTTACTTACATCAATTTCTGCTTCATACATGCTCGAAAGCGCCGTAAATTTTTCAGACTCCGCCTTAGAAACTTCATCCTGGAATTTGGTTTCAACAGCATTGAGCTCCACCTTGGCATCAATAATATCATTGCGACTCTGCAAAAACTTTTGCTGCGCACTGATCATGGATGCTTGTGCCCGCTGCATGGTTACTTTGCGCGTCTCTACCTCCGTTTTGGACTTGAGGTCCTCTTTATAGAGTTTTTCAAAACGATCAAATTGATCCTTGGCAATTTGATAATTGAGCATTGCAGCTTGGTTTTCAATGCTATCACTTTTGAGTTTCAATTGGGCTTGTTGGGCTTTAATTCGTGCTTGTTGTACCTTTAATTTTCCGGTTTCGATTAAGGCATCTATGCGCTTGTCCAAGGCCTGTACTTTATCTCCGTAGGAAACCACACTCAACTCTTTACTTTTGAGCTGTTGCTCACTTCTACCAACGAGTTTTGGGTCAAAATAGCCATCTTTAATCTCGGAAATAAACATAATAGTATCTCCTCGTTTGACCAAATCACCCTCTTTAACAAACCACCTTTCGATACGGCCACCAATAAGGGCATTGATCGTTTGTGGCCTTTGTTCTGGCCTCAGCGTGAGCACCTCTCCGTTGGAGCGGATATTTTGGGTCCAAGGAAGAAAGAGCACAATCAGGCCAAAAATCAAGAGTCCATAAATGCTATTGCGCAAGAGTTTTTTGGGTGCCTTGTTGAGCATTTGAGTAACGACCAAACCATCTGTATTGATGTGGTTTTGGTTATTTGGAGAGATGTTTAACATAAGATCAATTTTTCATGATTGAGCGATAGGTTGTGCTCATTGATACTTGCCAAAAGTACTGTTCCTTTGTAGTTGTTTTCTAGGTATTTTAATACGATTTCGAGGGTGGAATTCGATAAATAATGCGTGTGCGTGTCCCAAAGTAAGACCGACGGCGCAGCAATGAGTGCCCGACAAAGTATGACGAGCGTAATCAATTGCCTATCAAGTGTACTGGCCTCCGGATTTAAGATGGTCTGGTAGGCATTGGTCAGCTCCATCACTTTTTGATCCAAACCAATTGCTGCAGCTATTGATAAGACCTGTTCCACTGAGTAGTCTCTCCCCATGAGAATGTTTTCGAGTACAGATCCGTAAATGAGTTGGTCGTGATGAGACAAACTGGCAATTTGAGAACGCAACGTTTGTGCACACAAATTACTGGTTGGAATGCCATTGATAAGGACTTGGCCTTCATTTGGCAAGGCCATGGCGGCAATCATTAAAAAGAGCCCCTGGGCCTGATTTCCTTCAAAATCTTGAATATGATAGAACTTGCCCGCCTCGAAACGGCAAGACAACTCCTGTAATAAGGGCGTCTGACTCCAAGTTGTTTGATAAACTAATTGTTGGATGTCAATGGTGAGTGCCTCCTCTTTTTGAAGTTGAATGCCCTCTTCGGAATCGAGAGGTAGATCTGTGATTTCGCCAATTTTTTCAATGGCCGTAAGCACGTCGTAGACCATTTCAAGACTCACGATGAGTTTCTCTACTGAATTGAGCACCAAAACGATAATGATTTCGGCTGCAACAAACTGCCCGATATTCATTTGCTGATTCAAGACGAGGAGTCCGCCAATGATCAGTAATGCAAGGGCTATGAGTACTTTGAAGCCAATCAGGTACTTATACTGTTGTACGAGTACTTTAAAATGTGCATCTCTGGACTTCAGGTAACCCTGCAAAAAAGTATCGGAGCGTTTCAATAAAATACCGCTGCTGCCTAGATGTTTAAAAGTGAGTCTATTGCGGGCAATTTCTTCGAGCCAGTTGGCTATTTTGTACTTGTATTTGGATTCGTCGAGGCTGGTTACAAAGCCACGCTTGGCCGTCATTCTAAAGATAAATGCAAGTAGTAAAAGCAGGGCAAATCCAAATATGATAAAGAACGGATGATAAAAAGACAAAAGAATGAGGCCAAAAAGAATTTGCAGTGTTGCAGCGGTAAAATCGATGAGCAACTTGGAGATTCCTTTTTGAATGGTTAAGGTATCAAAAAAGCGGTTGGTCCATTCGGGTGCATAGCGCAACAAAAGCTCGCGCAGCTGAATTTTGGGCATTCTCGTGGCAAATTCGAGCGCTGATCTTGTGAAAATGCGCTGTTGTAAATTTTCAGTAATGCGCAATTGTGCAATGTTCATGTAGCCTGAAAAGCCAATGGCAGAAACGACTAAACCCACCAATAAAAACCAAGATGTACTTACCTTTCCAGCCTGTATAAAGTTGATAATGGCCTGTATGCCGAGCGGTAAACCAAGACTTAGTAGACCACCAATGATGGCAAAGAGATAAATGTCTGAAATATCTTTGCTGTCGGGCTTAAGTAAGGCCCAAAAGCGCTCATAAGGTTTGGTGACGTCTTTATTCATGATCTAGATAGCTGAAAAATAATTGTGTATAAAAAACAGCAACAACATCTTCTTGTTCTGATGCGTTGGTAACTTCAGGAAGGTGCTGACCAAAAAAACGCTGCTGCAAACTGCCTTCTAGCAAAGTAGTAACGAGCATTTCTGGGTACTTACAACGCGGTTGGTAAGTCCGGACCAACTCCGAGATATATTGAACGATTTGCAAATAAATGCTGTGGTAACCAGTTTGATAGTCGGCATCTACAGCCTTGGTTAGAAAAACTTTGGAGGCCTCATGAATTACGATACGCTGCAGGCGCTTCTCATTCGAAAACGACAAAGAAGTAGCTTGAGGTATCAGTAGAAGTTCGAGTGCTTTAGTGAGGCGCTCCTTAGGATTGCCTCCTTGCGTTTGTAATAACAAGCGGCATTCCAGCCTTCCCCAATACCAATTGATCAAATAAAGAAGAAGTTTGTGCTTGTTGGCAAAATAACGGTAGACAGAAGCTTCGGTAGTACCAACGGCAACAGCTAGTTTTTTGAATGTAAACTGCTCAAAGCCCAACTCGTCAATTAATAAAATGCTGCCCTCAATGATGCGTTGCCCAAGTTGGGTAGCTTGTGGATTTCGCACCGCTATTTCTTCAAGTATAGGAATCTGAAACCGATCTACAAGATCCATAAAAGTAATTTGTGCAAAAATAATAGCAATGCTATTCTTAAAGGGTAGGATTAATATAGTATATTTTTATCCATATTATAAGTAATTTTGAGGATGCAAAAAACAGTTGTGGTTATTGGTGCAACAGGCCTCGTCGGATCAGCCTTAGTTCAAGAATTGACCGATGATCCGCAAGTAGCCGAAATTAGAATTTTGAGCAGACGCGCACTGACCTACGCTTCAGAAAAAATCAAAGTCATCCAAACCGATTTGAGCCAGCCCGAACCCAGTGCTTTTGACAACGCCACGGCTTTGTATTGCGGTATTGGCACCACAAGAAAAAAAACGCCTGATCAGAAGCAATACATCGCAATAGATCACGGCATCACTATCGCTGCGGCCAAAGCCGCTAAAAGCAAAGGTGTTTCGGAGGTTCATCTCATTAGTGCCATTGGTGCCGACGTGAAATCAAACATTTTTTATAGTCGCCTTAAAGGAGAAATCGAGCGAGACCTCATCGCATTAAATTTTGATCGTACGCTCATTTACCAACCCTCTATTCTCATAGGGCAGCGTGCTGAAAAACGCTTTGGCGAAAAAATTGCACAAGTCCTTAGCCCGGCTTTTGATCTGTTTCTCATTGGTAAACTCCAAAAATACCACAGCATAAGCGCCAAAGAATTAGCTGTAACAATGCATCGTTTTTCCTTTAATGCGCGCCAAGGTGTACAGGTACTTGTATACCCTGAACTCGGTAAAAAATAAACTTACTTTTTTCTGATTCCGACAATATTTGGAAGGGGCCAAAAGTGCCGATTGGTATCGCTTTCCCAAGTGTCAGATACCCAAGAACCCACTTTTGCTATTCGGTGACCATCTACGTTGATCAAAAGACTGGTTTCAGGACCGCCTTCTAAATAAATGGCGTTGTGTAAGCCGCCAGGCATTTGTTTGATGAAGTCAATCATCTGATTGTGCGTGTAAGGAGAGCGCGTAAAAATGAGATAAAACCAACCTTTTTGATCTTCAGCTGCGATTAACATACTGCAAGATTGAATTTTCTTTTTCCAGTACATCGGACTCCCATTGCAATCGATCATGCGCAGGCCTTGCGCAAAAGCCGTAAAATTATTTTTTTCTTCTTCCCAATTGGAGCAAGTAAGATCGAGTACCTCAATATTTGACCGCTTGCGCTTTGCTTTGGGGCCAAGAGCTAACATTAAATTAAAATTTTCTAAGAGTTGGCCGTTATTGATATGCCTGCCGTTTTTCAGGTATGCTCTACTTTGCAATGGATTTTCCAAGCTATACATGCTTGCATTGAACGCAACAATTAAACCAAAAGATTCGGACCATGAACTTACACTTTTAGGTATAGAGTCATTTTGAGTTGCCGAGAAAAGATCAAAGCGAAATTGAGCAGGATCCAAACGCAGAATGGATAATTTAGAATCGCCGAGAAAAGATGCTGTAGGCGCATCGATTTCTTGGTATTGCATTCCAGGGGTGAGGGTGGTCCAAGTTTGGGAATACTTGTGCTTGTGCTTCTTCTTTTTCTTCTCTTGAACCAACGGCTGCTGCGCACAGCCTAAAAAGCTGAAGATCACAATAAAAAGGACTAATAAACGATAAAAGGTTGACATCTATTCTTTATTCAAAGTTATTGAATTTAATAGTTTTATTTACTTTGTAACATATTCCAATCTACATGAGAGCCTTATTCCTGTTTTTTTGTTTACCATTCTTAGGGTTGACACAAACCATTACAAAAAAAGATCAATTCAACGCCAAGCGCATAACTGCCAACGCCAGCACGCTCTTCAATGAAGGGCAAAGTACCAATGCCTATATGCTGCTCAAGCAAGCCGTTGCACTAGACTCTACTTATGCCAATGCTTTTTTCTTATTGGCCACCACAGAATTCGACTTGCGGTCTTACCACTACGCTCAAGAACACTGCGCCAAGGCATTAGCCTTATTCGGGGCCAACACAACCGAAGAACATCTCTATTTAGCGGGTCAAATTGAACTCTCACTCGGCAATTGTGCACAAGCCAAGAATCTATGCGTGCAAGCCAAGAATTTGATCAAATCTGAAAAAGATTACAAATTACTCGGGTTTCAATTGCTTGAAAAACAAAGTGATTTTGCACTAAACGAACTACAAAAAGACGCCTCGAATCAACGTCAACTGTTAGGTGGAGCGCTCAATACCAATTACGACGAATACGGACCTATACTTAGCTTAGATGCTCAAACCCTTTATTTCACGACGCGTAACCCTGACTCCAAAGGCGCCAACCTCAACCCCGACGACCAACGCTTTTTTGAAGATATCTATCAAGCACAACCAGATCCTGAAAATAACAACTCATGGATACGCAATTTTGAATACGACGAACTTTTCAACACCGAAGGTTTTGATGCCCTCTCTTACCTAGCCGCTGATCAGCTCAGCGCCCTTGGCACCCTGAACACCACCGCCTCTAAAGAGTTGAGCACCCAAGGATCAGATATTTTTGAACTCACTGCCGAAACATCCGGTGTTTGGGACGACAAACGTATCATTAAAGATATTCCTGGCCTCAACACCAGTTACTTTGAAGGTGCACCAACTAAAACCGATACCATCTGGGTCGATGAATTTACGTACATCGAAGAACTTTATTTTGTTTCTGATCGGGCTGCCGAAAAATACGCAACCGACATCTATGTGGCAAAGAAAATCAATGGTGTTTGGCAAGCTGATGTACAAGCACTGCCACAAGGTATCAATACCGAAGGCCGAGAAACCACGCCTTTCGTGACTCCAGACGGAAAACTTTTGTTTTTTGCCTCCGACGGCCACTTGGGCATGGGGGGCTACGATATTTTTTATTGTAAAAGAGAAAACGAAGGTTGGTCAGCACCCATCAATTTGGGAGCCGCCATCAATACAACACTAGACGACACCCATTTTCAGCGCAGTGGAAACACCCTCACTTGGGCAAGTGTCAGCGAACTTGAAGGCTTGTTTAGTTACAATTTATTCAAGGCACCTGTAAGTATTTTACAAATAGAAGACTTGAAATAAGGTGCCGCGCTATTTTATCCAGCTTGCTTACGATGGAAGCGCCTATAATGGCTGGCAAATTCAGCCAAATGCACCAAGCGTGCAAGAAGCCATCGAAACTGCCCTCAGCAAACTCCATGGCTTGCAGCCTATTGCTGTAGTGGGTTGTGGCCGCACAGACGCCGGCGTTCATGCGCAGCAATATTTCTTACATACCGACCTGCCACAAACCTGGGATGCGCAACAATTGGTTTTCAAACTCAACCGCATGACCGCCCCTGACCTCGCTTTTTATAAGGCCTGGGAAGTTCCTTCAGACCTCCATGCCCGCTTCGATGCCAACTCACGTACGTATCGTTACTTTGTCCATCAACACAAAAATCCTTTTCGAGCCAACACGAGTTGGTACGTGCAAAATAGCCTAGATATTACTGCTATGAACCAAGCGGCAGAGTATCTTATTGGTCGACAGGATTTTTCATCTTTTGCAAAAGCCCACACAGATGTCAAAACAAATATATGCGAGGTATTTGCTGCGCAATGGTCGGTAGGTAAAGATGGCATCTATTTTGAAATTAGTGCCAACCGCTTTTTACGCAATATGGTTCGGGCTATTGTTGGGACGCTCGTAGAGGTCGGATCAGGTAAAATAAAAGCCTCCGAACTGCCCAATATCATTGCTGCCCAAGACCGTTCGGAAGCCTTTCTTTCTGTACCTGCACAAGGCTTGTTTTTGTGGGAGATTCGCTACGACAAGGCCCCAGAACTTCATGTTTAATCGGCCTGATTGATCTCCCATTCTCGATAGAGATCAAAATAACTTTTGGTTTCAAGAATAATTACACCGCCTAATGTATCGCCATATTTGGCTGGCAAACCACCCGTATATACGGTAATTCTGCCGATGGCGCTGCTAGGCACGTTGAAGACTTCATTAGACTTGATGCCATCTAACATATAGATCATATCGCCTTTGCGCGCACCGCGAAACATGAGGCCACCATCTTCATCTTTTTTAATATCTGAGTTCGAATTAGCCACCATATCGACCACACTAAATTTGTCAGACCTAAACTTGATTTGCTTGGAGCTGATGGTCATCATTGGAACTTCGCTGATCTGTATGCGCGCCTGCTCGTAGCGGCCTCCGTTTAAACGCACCGCTTTTGTTTCTTGGGTTTTATTCTCGAAGTACAGAATTCCTGCATTGGCATACGCGTCAATAAATACTTCAACGGTTGCTTTTGCGGTGCTGTCTTTTTGAAAAGAGCCCACTACTTGGTAAGTACCCGCAGGTACCCCAACAATTCTAAACCGACCCTCTTCATTAGAAAGCGCCAAATATACATGGCCATTTTCTTTGATCATGGCTTTGGCTCCTACAACAGGTTGTTGAGTCGAAAAATTGATAAAAGTACCGATGACATCACCGGTTGCGGATTGGGCTACTGTGCTTACTGCTGTCATGAGCATCCACACCATCATAAAGTTTTTCATCAGCATGTTTATTGATAGGATGCCGAAGTCCAACTTATTCCACAAAAAAATTAAAGTACTGCGCTACTGGTTAGGATTTCGCGGTCAACTTTTTTAAACAGGCCCTGTAATACTTTACCTGGCCCTACTTCAATAACCTCCGAACAGCCTTCGGCAAGCATGTTTTGCATGATTTGCGTCCAGCGAACGGCACCTGTAAGTTGGGATACCAAATTTGCCTTGATTTGGGTAGGGTCAGTAACCGCCTGCGCGTTCACATTTTGATAGATCGGGCAAATGGGTTCTGCAAAATGGGTTGCTTCAATGGCCGCAGCGAGTTCTTCGCGAGCGGGTTCCATGAGCGGCGAATGAAAAGCACCTCCAACTTGCAAGACCAAAGCGCGTTTGGCTCCGGCAGCTGTTAGTTGGGCACAAGCTTCGTCTATAGCAGCAATACTTCCCGAGATCACGAGCTGGCCTGGGCAATTATAATTGGCCGCAACCACCACGCCATTGATTTCAGCGCAAATGCGCTCTACAACATCGTCTTCAAGGCCTAAAATAGCGGCCATTGTGCTGGGGGTTTGTTCACAAGCCTTTTGCATCGCAGCAGCACGCTTGGCGACCAAACGAAGACCATCCTCAAAGGATAATGTTTGATTGGCAACGAGTGCTGAAAACTCTCCTAGTGAATGGCCTGCAACCATAGCTGGCTGGAAGCGCTCACCTAAACACGCCGAAAGTATGGCGCTATGCAGAAAAATAGCGGGTTGCGTTACATTCGTTTGCTTGAGCGCCTCATCAGTGCCCTCAAACATAATGCTTTGAATATCAAAACCGAGAATCTCATTGGCCTGAGCAAATAAAGAACGAGCGAGTTCAGAATGGTCGTAAAGATCTTTACCCATTCCTGAAAATTGGGCGCCTTGCCCAGGAAAAACGTATGCTTTCATGTGGTGAATTTGGCAGTAAATTTAAGAAATCTCACCGATTAGAGCTGTCCGTCTGAATGATACTTTCCTAATTTGTAAATACGAACCTTTTGTAATATACCGTCTTTGTCGTAGTCGTAAACTTTACCGTCGTATAATTGCCCACTTTTAAATTCGCCGTCCATCCAAATTTCATCGTTATCGTTATAGACTTTGTTATAACCATTCGGTACAAAGCGCAATCCTTTGGTTTTCGGGTGAACGACCCGAGGCGGGTAGTCGTTCGTGGTAGGAGTTGGTTTGGGAACAGCTATTTCCTTTTGGGCTGGAGCTTTTTGCAGCTGCCCAATTTGGCCATTGGCCGCAATGTCAAAGGTACTTTGCAGCTGCCCATTTGGATAGTAACGCGAGACTTGACCTTGTACAAGGCCATTTTTAACGGTGTAACTCAAAGCGAGTTTTCCGTTTGGATGATAGTAGCTCACCTTTCCACTCTCTTGCCCGAGATTGTTAAAATTTGCTTTATAGGCAAGCTGACCATTTTCGTGATAGCGCAGCAACGTGCCCTTGTATCTATTGGCTCTAAAATCACCTTGTTCGGCAATTTGACCATTTGGATAATAGCGCGTGAAAGTACCCTCGGGTCTGTTATTGTTGTAAGTTCCTTTCAACTGTGTTTTACCATTTGAAAAGTATTTAATCCACATACCTTCCTTTCGGCCATTGACATAATTGCCTTCCTCTACTTTTTGTGTTTTGGGTAAATGTCGACTTGGATAATCTTTGCCCGTAAAGACCCATTTTCCATGGCGTTGACCACTTGAATTGCGCTTATTTTGTGCGGTGGCGTTCGCACTCAAAAAAAGTAATAAACAACAAAGAGATGTCCGTAAAATCACAACGCCAATTTACGAAATTTGGCTAACTTTGAAACACAATGCTCAGCTTAGATCCGAAAGAACTCACCGTACAGCGTTTGCACCAACTTTTGTTAGGTGCAATTGGCCCACGCCCTATTGCATTTGCCTCAACACTAGATGCGCAAGGCAATGCCAATTTGGCGCCTTTTAGTTTTTTCAATGTCTTTAGTGCCAACCCGCCTATTCTCGTATTTTCTCCTGCAAGATCGGGGCGCACAGGTCAAAGCAAAGACACCTACAACAACGCTAAGGCTATTTCAGAGGTCGTCATTAATGTCGTCAACTACAACATGGTGCACCAAATGAGCCTCGCAAGTTCACCTTATGCACCAGATGTAGACGAATTCGTCAAAGCTGGTTTTACCGCGCTTGCTTCTCATAAAGTAGCACCTTTTCGCGTGGCAGAAGCACCCGTACAATTCGAGTGCAAGGTCCAACAAATCATCGAACTCGGTCAAGAAGGGGGCGCTGGCAACCTTATTATTTGTGAGGTGCTCCAAATGCATATCCACGAAAGCCTCCTCAATGAGCACGGGCTCATCGATCAGCACAAAATTGATCTGGTAGCTCGCATGGGTGCAGACTGGTATTGCAGGGCCAACCCAGCATCTATGTTTGAAATCAAAAAACCCATTTCCACCTGTGGTATTGGCTATGATGCCCTACCCCCAGACATCAAAAATAGTCATGTACTCAGTGCCAATGACCTCGGCCAACTCGCAGGCATCGAAGAACTACCCAACGAGACCGATGTCAACGAATACAAATTGCTCGAACTTTCCTCGCTTTTTCTAGATCTTGAAGCCAATGCCAATGCGCTCGAAACCGCACTGCACCGAAGAGCAAAAGAACTACTTTCAGAAAACCAACTAGAAGAAGCCTGGCTCACTCTTTTATCATTTAATAACTAACAATCAGTCCATGTTTAAATTCACCGGCACCATCAAAGTCATTCAAGACACCCAACGTATTTCAGACAAATTTCAAAAACGAGAGTTTGTCGTTACAGATACAACTTCTATGTATCCTCAAGATATTCTCTTTCAGGCAACCCAAGACAAATGTACTTTGCTTGATTCCTTCCAAGCAAACGATAATGTGGAGGTTTCTTTTAATCTACGCGGACGCGAATGGACGAGCCCTCAAGGAGAAGTAAAGTTTTTCAATACCATTGAGGCTTGGCGCATTGAAAAACAAGGTCAAAGCCAACCAATGGGCATGCCAAGTAGTGGTCCGTCTGCAATGGATATGGGTTCTGATACCTTACCTGGCGTAGGCGCCAATACCGAAGACGACGACGATCTACCTTTCTAAGTAAAACGTTTAGAAGGCGCTCAAAGCCAAAGCAACACCCACCAAAATACTCATTAACTTGAGTAAATTGAACTTATGATTCTCGGTAGTTTCAAAAATAATGGTTGTCGAAATGTGTAAAAACATGCCTACTACCACCGCTAAAATCATATTTACGTTGAGGCCTAATTGCGCTGTGGTAATGCCTAATCCTATAAAAACGCCAAATGGCGTCATGAGGCCGAATGCTAAAAGTATCAGCCAGGCCTCTCTGCGCTTGAGTCTTGTTGCAAATAATAAAGTCATGAGCGCTATGGCTACAGGTATCTGATGAAAAACAATTCCCCAAAAAAAACTTGCATCATAGGCATAGGCTGTTGGCTCTACCCCTATTCTGAGCATATTTCCGAGCGGTATACCCTCAATTATAGAATGTACAGACAATGAAATAAACAAGGCCCAAGGCATGGCCTGCCCTTTATGCACATGCACATGCCCGTGCTCTATACCGCCTGAAAAATATTCTAAAATAAGTTGCACCAAAAACCCGAGCAAAATATATACACCAACTTGTAAGGACGGAAGTGCTTCAGCGTGTGCATGCGCATGCCCTTCATGAGAGCCATAGAGCTCAGGCAATAAATGCTGAAAAATAACGGCCAATAAAAAACCTCCACTAAATGCCAACGCAAGTTTGATGTACTGATTTTTGTTGGTTGCATTGAGGTAACTCACGACGCCACCTCCCAACACAACTGAAGCAATTAATAAGAATTGAACAAGATAAAAATTCATGGTTTCTTTTTTGCAATAAGGATAAGGCGATCACTTGTTGTTGGGTCATAAGCCTCGAGCCCATACGAGCCGTAAGTTGCTTGGAGCTCAAAATAAGGAGACAAGAGTGCTTCAAAATGCGCCAACGTCAAAGCTTGAACCCTTTCAGTAAAAATAGCATTTGGGGTATTTTCAGCAGTTGCACGCACCTCAATTTTTTTAAAGATGTGCGTTTGATCATGCCAACGTTCAATATGGAATTGGATGCCGTCTCGAATAATAACTTCAGATGGTTTGAGTGCCGCACATACCTTAGGCGCATTCAAAAAGTCAATCACGACCACACCATCTGGTTGCAGCATAGAAGCAAGCGCCTTACAAACAGCTTGGTTCTCTTCAAGGGTATCAAAATAGCCAAAACTGGTAAACAAATTAAAAATAGCAGCAAAAGACTGTCCTTGTATAGGCTTGCGCATGTCATGAACAACAAATTGGAGTTTGTCTAGCTGCAGCGCTTTCTGATTTTCTTGGGCAGCTGCAATGCTATTGGCAGCTAAATCGGCGCCTAAAACGGCAAAGCCCATTTGAGCCAAGGTAATGGAATGACGGCCTTTTCCACAGGCAAGATCGAGAATATGTGCACTCGGTTTTAATTCAAGTACGCCAATCAGTTTGTTCAAAAACATATGCGCTTCGTTGTCGTCGCGGTGCTGATACAACAAATGATAATACGGGGAATCGAACCAAGTGGCGAACCATTCTTTTTGCGGCATGCAGCAAATTTACAACATTCTTTTGCTAATTTCGGGAGATGAGACACATTGGTTTAACTGGCGGAATCGGATCGGGTAAAAGTACCATAGCAGAGGTGCTCGAACACATGGGCTACCCTGTATTCTATTCCGACGTGGAGGCCAAAAAATTGTATAATGCGCATCCGCTGGTCAAAAAAGAAATGAGCTTCATTTTTGGAACAGCTATTTATCAAGATGGATCCTTTCAATTCAGTTATTTAGCAGAGCGCTTGTTTTCAGACCCCCCATTAAAAGAGCGGGTGTCTAAGTTGCTGCATCCGTTGGTGCGTGAGCGCTTCAACAAATGGGCTGAACAACAAACTACTGACCTTGTTTTCAATGAAGCGGCCATTCTTTTTGAAACCGCTGCCTACCAACAATTCGATGCAACAATACTGGTCATTGCGCCGCTCGAAACAAGAATTCAACGCGTACAGTCCAGAGATAACTTGAGTCGAGAAGAAATACTCAGTCGGGTAGCCAATCAATGGCCAGATACCAAAAAAATAGGCCTAACTCCGTATATTATCCAAAACGACGGACAACCGTTGCTCCAACAAATTGAAGAAGTACTGTTTCAACTGAAGTCTGTTTGAAAGATAAACTAGGCTCAGTATACCATTTTGATATGGATAGTGCGGTCTTGACTAAATTTAAAGCTGCAGTCTTCAAAACTCGGGACGCTTAGGTTAGGCCTCCTATTATTCGAAAAAGCATAAGCTTCTGTCGGGACGCCAAAGAAATTTTTATCGCAAATTTTATTCTGGTTGACGTCATGATATACCACAACTGCGTATTTACCTGGCTCCAGGTCTTTAAAGGTATAAGTGACCATTCCTTTTTGGGCATCCGTGCGCGCCAAACGATACGTAGTGCCTACCTTTGCAAAGGTGTCCGGATTTCTATAGAGCGCGAATTCTATCCAGCCTTTTGCACTAGATACAGCACTCACGCTGACCTGTAAATTATACTTAGTCTCGGAGCTGTTCGAAAAGGAGGTCAAGATACCAAATAAGCAAATAGTAATAAGCAACTTCATCATGCTATACCTATTCCGACAAACGAATGTTCAAGCCAAGGTTGAATTGTAAATTCTTTATGCTTAAAGATTCCGAATTAAAGAGCTGCTGCCATTCATTAAAAGCACCCACTTCTGCACCATTACTGAGATCGCGAAAGCCGCGGTATGCACTGGCGCGTAACCCAATCCTTTTAGTGGGGTTCCACTGCAAATAAGCGAAATAACCCATATCTAATTTGGCTTGTGTATGCTCAACTTCGTCAGAACTGAGCAAGTTTGCAGAAGGTGAACCAGGATAAAAAGCGTAAAAATCTCGTTGCATGGTGCCTTGAACACGGTAGCGGTACTGCATACCACCACCCAAATGCACACTCAGCGCCTTAAATTCTAAACCTATAGGCAAAGTAAGGAGTTCGCCGCTTGCATTCTTTTGGCAAAGCAATAAAAACGGTGCGCCGGTGTCGTCGGTGGCCCATTCAGTAGTTTGATACGCGAGATTCTGATGTGCGTAACCAAGACCGGTGTAGGCAGTGACCACCTTTAACAAGGTGTAGCCAAATTGGAGCTCGCCACCGGCTGTCCCCTTCCAAAAAGATTCGGGATCAAAGGGTTGTTGAGTGAGTGCGTAGGCCTGCTGAAATTCTTGTTTATTGGCGCCGACTTCTGCTTGCAAATACCAACGCCACTGTGCGGCAGCTCCAAAGGAGCAAATTGTAAAAAAGACAATAATTAAAACAATACGCATGGCTCCATTTTTTTTTGCTTAGCCCAAGAAAGGATAGTGGTAATCGGCTGGTGGAACAAATGTTTCTTTGATGGTGCGTGCAGAAGTCCAACGCATGAGGTTCATGGCTGCACCTGCTTTGTCGTTGGTACCGGATCCGCGTGCGCCTCCGAATGGTTGTTGACCTACAACAGCACCTGTTGGCTTGTCATTGATGTAGAAATTACCAGCAGCATTCATGAGTTTTTCATTGGCCAACTGAATGGCATAGCGGTCAGTAGCAATGATAGAGCCTGTGAGTGCATACTCTGAAGTTTGATCGACGAGGTCAAGGGTTTCTGAATATTGGGCATCAGGGTAAACGAAGATGGTGAGTACAGGGCCAAAGATTTCTTCGACCATGGTGCGGAATTTCGGGTTGGTGGTCACGACGGTGGTTGGGGCAATGTAGTAACCCACCGCTTTGTCATAGGTGCCGCCAGTGATGATTTGAGCATCTGGTTGGGCTTTGACGTAATCGATATATCCAGCTATTTTATCAAAAGCACGCTCACTAATGACGGCATTGACAAAATTGGAGGTGTCTTCAGGGCTTCCTTGTTTGAATGAATTGACCTGCGCCACTAAGATTTCTTGAACTGCAGGCCAAAGGCTTTCTGGGATATAAGCGCGTGAGGCAGCAGAACATTTTTGGCCTTGGAATTCAAAGGCACCGCGAGAGAGCGCCGTGGCTACCTCAGCTGCGTTGGCACTGTTGTGCACCATCACGAAGTCTTTGCCGCCGGTTTCACCCACAATACGCGGGTAAGAGCGGTAGTTTTCGATGTTGTTGGCAATATTTTTCCAGAGCTGACGAAATACGTCCGTTGAACCTGTAAAATGGATACCTGCAAAATCTTTGTGGGCAAAAATGACCTCTCCAGCAACTTGACCACTCACTGTTACCATGTTAATGACCCCTGCAGGCAAGCCAGCTGCCTCGAAAAGTTCCATGATGACTTGAGCCGAATATATTTGAGTTTCAGCTGGCTTCCAAACCACAACATTACCCATCATGGCTGGTGCAGCCGAGAGGTTTGCGGCGATAGAAGTAAAATTAAAAGGGGTGAGTGCAAAGACAAAGCCTTCTAGTGGGCGGTATTCTAAGCGGTTCCACATACCGGGTAAAGACCCCGGCTGCTCGCTGTAGATTTGGGTCATGTATTGGACGTTGAAACGAAAAAAATCGATGAGCTCGCAAGCGGCGTCGATTTCGGCTTGAAATACATTTTTGGACTGCGCGAGCATGGTGGCCGCATTGAGGCGATCGCGAAAAGGACCTGCAAGGAGGTCTGCAGCGCGCAAGAAAACGGCAGCGCGGTCTTGCCATGGCAAAGCTGCCCAAGCTGTTTTTGCACCTAATGCAGCGTCAATGGCTGCCGCTACATGCGTTGCATCGCCTTGGTTATAATGCCCAATGACTTTTTGGTGGTCGTGGGGCATAATGAGCGCTTTTTTATTGGTTGTAGTAATTTTTGAACCGCCGATATACATCGGGACTTCGATAGGGCTACGGTCTTTAAATTCTTGATATTTGGCAAGCAAAGATGCGCGCTCTGCCGAGCCAGGAGCGTAAGATTGAACAGGCTCGTTGATGGCAACTGGGACTTTAAAAAATGCGTTTGACATATAATGGATTGATTAAGTAAACAAAATTACAAAAACTTGGCTTGAAAGAAGGTAACACGAGTAACCAACTTAATTGAACCAAACATCGCGTATGAGCTCTTCGCCCACAAACTGATTACAACGCGCAATAATAATTTGCTTGCCATGAAAGAGTTCATCTCTCATAACACTCGAATCGATTTTGAGGTAAAGGGTATTGTTTTCGATGCGGATATCGGTGGTGCGCTTGGCAACTGCTGGGCCCATGAGCTCGGGCCATGCGGCAATGAGGTCGTAGGCCTTCAATTTGTCGTCGAGACCATAGGCCTTCATGATGCCTTTGACTAATTGCCCGAGTGGCTTTTCTTCGCCTTGTCTTTTGTTGTCTGAACTCATAAGGCTTGGGCTTGTTGGTCTTTGATTTGAAATAATTGGCTTGCTCCGGGTAGCTGCTCAAAAAGGGCCTGCATGCGCTGAGGGTCGGTATCGGTAATGAGTACCTGACCAAAGTAGTCTGCACTCACCAACGCAATAAGGCGGGCAACGCGTTCGTTATCGAGTTTGTCGAAGATGTCGTCGAGTAGCAATACGGGTTTTTGACCTTTGTGTTGCTTGAGCCAATCGAACTGTGCCAAGCGCAGGGCTATAATAAATGATTTTTGCTGCCCCTGCGAACCAAATTTTTTGACCGGGTGCCCCTTGATCGTAAATAAGAGGTCGTCTTTGTGTATACCGACGTTCGTATATTGCGTAAGCGCATCTTTTCTGGCAGAGGCCTGCATGAGTTCTTCAAAAGGAGCTTCGGAAAGTTGTGAGCGGTAACTGATGTCTACTTCTTCCGCATTTTGACCAATTTCTTGATAAAAGCGCTTGAAGACCGGAATGAATTCATTTAAAAATGCTTTGCGCTGGGCATGTATGTAGTTGCCGCTTGGAATGAGTTGGGCGTCCCAAGCCTCAATGGCGTCGGGGTCAAAGAGGCGGTGTTCGTGCATATTGCGCAACACGGCATGGCGCTGTTCGAGCAGCCGAGCGTAGCGCTGAATTTCTTCTAAATAGGTTTTGTCTAGTTGAGCTACAATGCCGTCCATCCATTTGCGGCGCAAGTCAGAACCCTCTGCAATGAGGTCGCCGTCGTAGGGAGAAATAAAAACCACGGGCAACTTGCCAATATGCGTAGTGAGTTTGTCGTAGGCTTTTTTATTCCATTTCACTTGCTTCTTGACGCCGGCCTTGTAGGCCACCTGTACCTCATGCGTTTTTTGGTCGAGCTGCCATTGGCCTGCAATCGAAAAAAACGATTGCTCAAAGCGCATGTTGTGGCGGTCATTGACATTGAGGTAGCTCTTACACATACTCAGGTAGTAGACTGCATCTAGAATGTTGGTCTTGCCGGCGCCGTTTGGCCCTACAATTCCGTTGATACCCGCTACGAAATCGAGTTCGAGGTCGGGGTAGTTCTTGTAATTGACTAAATGCAAGTGCGAGAGGTGCATGTAACAAAGATACGGAATAACTACCTTTGCCTTATGTTGGGTTCACAAATTCTCAAAGCGCATCTCGCGCTCTTGTTGGTCAATTTGCTGTATGGCGCCAACCATGTGTTGGCCAAAGGTGTCATGCCTCTATACCTCGACCCCAATACGTTTATTTTGCTGCGCGTCAGTGGCGCTGTACTCTTGTTTTGGATCTTGCTCTTCACACAAAAAAGAAAACCCGTAGACCGCTCCGACTACTTGCGCTTTGCCGCTGCAGGCCTTTTTGGGGTTGCGGTTAATCAGCTGTTCTTTTTTCATGGGCTCAATTTGTCGTCGGCCCTCAATGCGGGTATTATTATGGCCCTAAACCCCCTCATGGTTTTTATATTAGCTGCCGTCATTACCAAAGAACAACTCAGTGCACATAATTATACCGGCATATTCATTGGGGCTGCGGGTGCCATTCTACTGACCCT
>JALRJE010000084.1 GCA_023268965.1 Crocinitomicaceae bacterium | reverse complement strand
CTTCCCATTTCGAACAGAGAAGTTAAGCCTGCTTGCGCTGATGGTACTGCGGTTTTGATCGTGGGAGAGTAAGTCGATGCCGATTTTAAAAGCCTCACAGTAATGTGGGGCTTTTTTTTGCACTAGATTTTTATTGACCTTTACCTATAGCAAAGATGGTTGGTATTTTTGCGAGGTCGTACGCTTTTTCTCTCCAGTCTAGAACGGTCATTGTTCGGATAGATTCTGAAGGTAAAGTCAAGTTCGATGCAATACACAATTCAGTAAGATCTCCAACTTCATTTAGTAAATCTTCCAAAACATTCATATTTCTGAAGGGTGTATCCATAAATATATGCGTGGTGCCATTTCTTTTGGTGTCCATTTCAAAATCGCGCAATTTTTTAATGCGATCTTTGCGTTCTTTAGGAAGATAGCCATGAAAAGTAAAATGTTGACCGTTAAAACCACTGCCGATTAGGGCTAACAAGATGGAAGACGGGCCCACTAATGGCTTTACGTGTATGGCTTGTGTATGAGCTAAATGCACCAATGCAGCACCAGGATCAGCAATACCAGGGCACCCAGCTTCTGAAATGATGCCAATATCCATACCCTTGATTAAAAACATCAAGAGATCCATGAGTTCTGATTCTTTTGTATTCTTATTGACAATTCGAAAAGTACAGTCGTCTATTGGGAAATTGCGGTCCATTTTGCGCAAGAGTCGACGGGCGCTTTTGATTTCTTCCACGGCAAAAAACCGTAGCTGAGTGGCTTTTTGGATGACTTCTTGTGGAATAATATCTGCAGTACTTTCACCACCTAAGGTGTTAGGAATTAGATAGATAGATCCTTTATTTTTATTGGTCATGAAAGAGTTTTAGTATGAGTGCATCCGTAGCGCTATCGACGAGTTGATAAACTTGTTCAAAGTCTTCAAGACTGCCGTAATACGGGTCGGGTACTGCTGCTTTTTGGTTAGGGTATAGATAATCAAGTAAAAATTGAACCTTGTTGCGGTCGTCAGCAGACTGGGCCAAACGAATCACGTTTTCGTAGTTGGATTGATCCATAACCAAAATATGGTCAAAGTTTTCAAAATCTTGATTTGAAAATTGACGGGCACGTAAAAATTCGATGGGTGTTCCGTGAGCAGCTGCAGTTTGAATCATTCGCGAGTCTGGTGCTTTACCGATATGGTAATTGGCCGTTCCTGCAGAATCTACTTGAGCATCAAGGTTTTGCTCTTTAATTTTACGCAATAATAAACCGTCTGCAATTGGTGATCGGCAGATATTGCCTAAGCAAACCATAAGGATGCGCTTGGTCAAAAGTATTTTATTGGATGGTCAGCTTTTTCTCGAGTTCTTCGAGGTAATGGCGAAACTGTTTGTCTGTTTCTGAAAGATTGACTACCGTACGACAGGCGTGAAGAACTGTTGCGTGGTCTTTGCCTCCGCAATGTGCACCAATACTTGCCAATGACGATTTGGTCATTTTTTTAGAAAAATACATCGAGATTTGACGTGCCTGAACTACCTCGCGCTTGCGCGTTTTGGATTTGAGCATTTCAATAGGAAGGTCAAAGTAGTCACAAACCACTTTTTGTATGTACTCGATAGAAACCTCACGAGCCGTGCTGCGGACAAATTTGTCTACCATTTGCTTGGCGAGCTCTAAAGTGATGGCTTTTTTATTTAGAGATGCTTGAGCAAGTAGGGTATTAAGTGCTCCTTCGATTTCGCGTACATTGGTATTGATAGAATAAGCTAGGTACTCGACAACCTCACGTGGAAGTTCAATGCCGCTGCCGTACATTTTCTTTTCAAGAATGGCAATACGCGTTTCTAGATCTGGCGTGCCAAGATCTGCTGATAAGCCCCATTTGAAGCGAGAGAGCAAACGCTGCTCCATTCCTTGCATTTCTACAGGTGCCTTGTCTGAGGTCAAGACAATTTGTTTGCCGTTTTGATGCAAGTGGTTGAAGATGCTAAAGAACACATCTTGCGTGCGCTCTTTGCCAGCGAAGAATTGGACGTCGTCAATAATTAGGACGTCGATCATTTGATAAAAATGAACGAAGTCATTGGTTGTTTGATTTTTGATAGCGTCAATGAACTGGTGTGCAAATTTTTCGGATTGCACATATAGGACGGTTTTATTTGGAAAACGCTCCTTGATAGAAATACCAATGGCATGAGCTAAGTGTGTCTTTCCTAGGCCAACTCCGCCATAAAGGAGCAATGGATTGAATGCGGTTCCGCCGGGTTTGTTTGAAACAGCAAAACCCGAGGCACGCGCCAAACGATTGCATTCGCCCTCTATGAAATTTTCAAAAGTAAAGTTCGGAATTAGGTTTGATTCAATATTAACCTTCTTAAGACCAGGAATGACAAAAGGATTGCGAATTTGTTTTTCGTCGGCATGAATGGGCATGTTGACAGGCGCATTTTTTAAACTACTCGAATTGTTAGTTGGTAGCTTAACGGTATACGGGCTTCTAGACTGCGTATTATTTTCCATAATAATGCTGTACTCTAGCGTGCCATCCTGACCAAGTTCTTTTTTAATGACTTTGCGAAGAAGGGTAATGTAGTGTTGCTCCAACCATTCATAGAAAAAATGCGAAGGAACCTGGATTGTTAAAATATGTTTGTCCAATTTGACAGGTACAATTGGCTCAAACCAAGTTTTAAAAGCCTGAAGTGAAATGTTATCTTTGATAACTTTCAAGCAGGACTCCCATGCACTTTCGTGACTCGTATTCATAGTTGTTAAGGTTGTTCTCGTTGTTTGTAAATATTCGTGAGGTCACGAAATTTGGCTGAAATAATGAGAGAACAAATATTTACATAAAAAAGTTAAAAAAAAAGCGCTCAGGGTATTGCTTATTAAAAAAAAAATACTTGTGAGTAATAAATATTTAATTTATGCTTAATTAAGCAATACCTTGATAAATTTACGATAGAATGCAAGAACTCACAAGTAAATCAACATATATATCTTACCAATGCCGTTATTAAAAAATAAGTCACTTTTTGAGTTTTCAACAAAAATACGGGTGCGCTATGCAGAAACCGATCAAATGGGTTTCTGTTATTACGGAAATTACGCCAGTTATTTTGAGGTGGCGAGGGTAGAAGCGCTTCGAGAGAAAAACATTCTTTATAAAGAATTAGAACATATAGGCGTGCTCCTACCTGTCAAGAAGTTTGAGATTACGTATCATCAGCCAGCACTATACGATGATCTGCTCGATATACGCACACAAATTGTTCAGCTAGAAGGAGTTAGAATCGCCTTTGAATACAAAACGTTTAACGAAGCTGGCGTGCTGTTAAATGAGGCATACACTTTATTAATTTTTGTGAGTGCCAAAACTCAAAAACCTATGCCAATTCCCGAACACATCTTAAGTTTATTATCTACTGAGTAATGAAAACCTTTGAATTTGAATTATTTGACCCCAAGCAGCGTCAACTCTCCTATCAAAAAAGAAATGGTGAAACACGGGTTGGTGATTACTTGTCAGACCGAACCTCGAGTACGGCTAAATATGTACTTATTGGCATAACAGAAAATGTTGGTCCTTTGGCTAATCTGGGTCGTCCAGGCAGTGAAAATGCTTTTGCGGCATTTTCAAAAGTGTTTTTCAATGCGCAATTTCACAATGAAACTGCGCTAGATCAACTCACTTTTTTGGGTCAAATGAAGCAATTAAGGCCGGCAACGGATCGTCCGGATGCCATGGCTTTAGTTTGTGAACTGGATGCCATGTTGTATGAAGTATTGACCACGTATGTTGGCCCGCATCAAATTCCCATTGTAGTAGGAGGTGGACACAATAATGCATTGTCAATCATCCGTTGGGCATCTGCGAAAGGTAAACTAAGCGTGGTGAATATAGACGCACATGCCGATCTCAGGCCAACAGAAAACAGGCATAGTGGCAATTCTTTTTCCTATGCTTTGCAGGAGGGGCTTATTGAACAGTATGGTGTTTTTGGTTTACACGAAGCATTTAACAATACGTATTTAAGATCACAACTATTAAAGCCCCAAGTAAGTGCACGCTTTTATGAGGATTATCTAGAAGGGCCTTTTGAATTAACAGACGACGTCCTCAGTTTTATACAGCATCAACACCATGCCGTTGGAATAGAAATAGACATGGACGCCATAGCCCATATGCCGAGTTCAGCGTGTAGTCCTTCGGGGTGGTCTCTTGATCAAATCAGAAGCCTTATTCGTAAATTGGGGCATACCCGACCTCAAATTGCTTATCTAAACCTCACAGAGGCCGCACCTTGCGATGATAAAGAAGATTTGATAGTTGGCAAAGCACTCACTTACCTGGTACGTGATTTTTGTAGTGCATTCAAATAAAAAGAGGCTTCGAAGAGCCTCTTAAAATCAACCTGTAGCAAAGTTAATTTGGAATACAGATAAACGTCAGGAATTTGAAAAGGTTACATTGAATTAACACTTGACCCTTGAAAAAGATCTGTACAACTGCTAACTCATGTAGGAGCAGCTTCTATTTTTGTCTTGAATGGAAGCAAATGCTACAATACAAGCCTTAGTTCGCTTAATTGACGATCCCGACGAGTTGGTTTATCAACAAGTCCGAGACGAATTATTAAAGTTTGGCTCCGAGGTACTCCCGGTTTTAGAGCAATCTTGGGAGCAAGATTATTATGGCTTGCTATTTCAGGATCGCATAGAAAATCTCATTCACGATATCCAATTTGAAAGTGTAAAAGCTCAATTAAAAATGTGGCTACAAGCTCCTGACAAAGATTTGCTGAGTGGCGCTATTATTATTGCCAAATACCAGTATCCAGGTTTAGACGCAGCTTTATTACATGAACGCATTCAGGCGATTCGTCGCGATATTTGGCTAGAGCTCAACGACCATCAAACAGCGTTTGAACAAGTCAAGATCTTTAACCGCATTTTTTTCGGGATGCATCGTTTCAGAGGAGAAAGTCAGAATTACCATACACCTGCAAACTCCTATATCAATACCGTATTGGAAAGTCGCAAAGGAAATCCTTTGAGTTTGTGTCTTATTTATAGTGTTATTGCACAATCTTTAGACTTGCCCATTTATGGTGTAAACTTGCCTAACCATTTTGTTTTGGCGTACATGGATAGCAAACATTCTGCATTTGGTTTAAAGCAAGAAGAAGACGATTACGGCGTATTGTTTTATATTAATGCTTTTTCGAAAGGCAGTATTTTTGATGCCGCTGAAATCAAGGCATTTATTCAAGGAATACACCTACAACCAGACCGCAGTTTTTTTGAACCTTGTTCCAATTCGGCTATTTTAAAGCGAATGCTCTCGAATTTGATCCATGCATTTCAGCAAGTAGGCTCTGCACAAAAAGTTGCCGAACTCCAAGAGTTGAGGAACATGATTCCCTAATACTATTGCGCTTTTCTTTGTATTTTTGACTAAAATATTTCCATGTCGACAAAATACAACGTGGCCGAGCGTTTCATGCGCTATGTTCAAATCGATACCACCTCAGACCCCACCTCTAGAACCTTTCCATCTAGTGCCAAGCAACGCGATCTCGCTTTGGTTTTACATGAAGAACTCCAAAAATTAGGACTTCAAAATGTTGAAGTCGACGAATGGTCTTATGTCTTTGCCACTATTCCCTCCAATGTTACTCATGCCTTGCCAACAATATGCTTTTGTTCGCACATGGATACCGCTCCTGATTGCAGTGGCACGAACGTAAAGCCTATTTTGCACGCCAATTACTCAGGTGCGCCAATTATCCTACCAGACGATCCAAATCAAGTACTGAAAACAGAAGACCATCCATACTTATTGAAAAAAATTGGTGATGATCTCATTACCGCAAGTGGAGGCACCCTATTAGGCGCAGACGACAAAGCTGGGGTCTCTATCATTATGGAACTTGCCGCGTATTTAATGGCGCACCCAGAAGTCAAACACGGACCTATCCGCATTTTATTTACTCCTGACGAAGAAGTAGGCCGGGGGGTAGAGCAGCTAGATATGCAGAAGTTAAATGCAGATTTTGGCTATACCCTAGATGGCGGCCCATTAGGCGATATCGAAGACGAAACTTTTTCTGCCGATGCCGCTACCGTCATTTTTCATGGTGTGAGTGCACATCCAGGTTACGCCAAAGGCAAAATGGTGAATGCCATTAAGCTTGCCTCTGAATTTATAGCGGCGCTTCCCAAAGATAAATGGTCGCCAGAAACAACCTCGCATCGCGAAGGGTTTGTGCATCCTACCGCAATAGAAGGGGGTTTAGAAAAGGCCAGCGTACAACTCATACTAAGAGACCACGACACCCAACTCTTAGAGACCTATCCAAAAATCCTGGAGGCTCTTGCCCAACAAACTGTAGCCAGCTACCCTGGAGCGCGTTTTGAACTGAGTGTGCAAGAGCAATATCGCAATATGAAAGAAGTGCTCGTGACGGTTCCTTTTGTATCAGACTACGCCGAGCAAGCCATGCGCAATGCTGGACTAAACCCAAAACGCGCCATTATTCGGGGTGGTACCGACGGTTCGCGTCTTTCGTTTATGGGGCTTCCATGCCCAAATATTTTCACAGGTGAAATGGCCATCCATTCAAAATTAGAATATGTAAGTGTTCAAGACATGGAAAAAGCCATCGATACGCTTGTTGAACTCGTTCAAATCTGGGAAAAGCATCCATGGACGCAAGCCTAATTATCAAAGAACTGCAGGCTAAAAAGTTTGTCCCGCTGTATTTTTTACATGGCGAGGAATCATATTATATAGATTTAATCACCGAGGCTTTTCAAAAATATGTACTCGAGGAGCACGAGCGAGATTTTAACCAAACTATTCTATACGGAAAAGATGCTGAACTCTTGGCATTACAAAGTGAACTTAAGGCCTATCCAATGATGGCTGAGCGCCGTTTGGTGATCCTAAAAGAAGCCCAAGATTTCAAGCATTTAGAAGCATTAGAAGCATACAGCCTCACACCAAGTCCGACGACTGTATTTGTGGTTTGTTATAAGCATAAAACATTTGATGCCAGAAAAAAAATCCTCAAAAACTTCGCAAAAAATGGCCTGATTTTTAAATCAGATAAAGTACGGGATTACCAATTGCCAGAATGGATCGCAAAATACGTTCGAACTCAAGCTATGCAGATCAACGGCAAAGCAACAATGCTTTTAGCTGAGTTTTTGGGTGCTGATCTCGGTCGAATTGCCAATGAAATCGAAAAACTTCGTATTGTATTGGGTTCAAATGCCCAAATCAATGAACAGCATATTGAACAACACATCGGTATTTCTAAAGACTATAATATTTTTGAGTTGGTCAATGCAGTTGCGCAAAAGCAAGCGGACAAAGCATTTAAAATAGTTCAGTACTTTGACTATAACCCTAAAGCAGGAGAGCTTGTTGTTATCATCCCCGCATTTTTCAAGTATTTTTCACAGCTCATGCGCGTGCATTTTACCCCCAATAAAACCCGCGAGGGCATTGCGAGTAGCGTGGGCGTACATCCTTTTGTGGCCGGAGAATTGCTAGCCAATAGACAACACTACGACCCTAAAAAAATTGCTGCCATTATTGCCTTATTACACGAATACGATCTCAAAGCAAAAGGAATGGGCAATAGCCAAACGAATGGGGGCGAATTACTCAAAGAATTGGTTTTTCAAATCTTATACGCATGAGTACCTTTTATGCCCTTAACCTTCAACAAGATCACTCGCATTATCAACTTAGCGAGGAAGAATCAAAACACTGCACAAAGGTACTTCGGATGCAAGTGGGCGATCGAATTGAACTGATCAACGGTAGAGGGTTGCATGCAATCACTGTACTTGAAGATGCGCACCCAAAGCGTTCTATTGTTCGCGTTGAGTCGCGACATTTTTATGAACAAACACCAACTCTTCATATCGCTATGGCACCAACTAAAAATTTGGACCGTATTGAATGGTATTTAGAAAAAGCGACTGAATTGGGTTTATCAAAACTTTCTTTTTTACAATGCGATCACAGTGAGAGAAAACAGGTAAACATGGAGCGCCTTCAAAAAATAGCCATTGCCGCAATGAAACAATCAAAAAGATTCTATTTGCCAGAAATTGAAGAATTACAATCCTTGGCAGATTTCGTAATCAAGCACCCTAAAGGTTATTTTGGTCATTGTCAAGATGGAAAGAAGATGGGTTGGAGTGGCTTAGCTCAAGGATTCCCGTTTTTGATAGGTCCGGAAGGTGATTTTTCTACGAAAGAAATAAAAATCTTGCTCGAGTCAGGATACCAAGCCGTTGAAATGAGTTCATATAGACTCCGAACAGAAACAGCGGCGCTGCTGGCTACAACCGCTTTTCTTACTGACTTATAATCATTTGGTGTACTTATACACCTCAAATTTTGCCTCGTGTTTATCGTCGATAGGATGTTTAAAAACCAGGGTTTTTTGGTAGTGAGCAGCAGTAAAATCCGGAAAAAAAGTGTCGGCATGATACACCTTTT
>JALRJE010000037.1 GCA_023268965.1 Crocinitomicaceae bacterium | reverse complement strand
CAAACTTTTGATACAGTTGTAGGTCAGCAGTCTATTACCAATACGCTCAAAAACGCCATTAAAAATCAGCACCTCGCCCAAGCATTTTTATTCTGTGGCTCAAGAGGTGTAGGCAAAACCACCACGGCACGCATCCTGGCCAAAACCATTAACTGCTTCAACCCTACTTCAGAGATAGAGGCCTGTGACCAATGTGACTCCTGCTTGTCTTTTCATACCGGCAACTCTCTCAATATTTACGAGTTAGATGCCGCTTCAAATAATTCCGTCGACGACATCCGAAACCTCATCGATCAAGTGCGTATTGCGCCACAACTAGGCAGCCATAAGGTTTACATCATTGACGAGGTACACATGCTATCTGCTTCTGCCTTCAACGCCTTTCTCAAAACACTAGAAGAGCCACCTAAGCACGCTATTTTTATTCTAGCCACTACCGAGAAGCATAAAATAATCCCAACCATTCTATCGAGGTGTCAGATTTTTGATTTTCAAAGAATTAGAGTAAAAGACATCGCAGATCATCTCCGTACCATTGCAACCAAAGAAGGGGTGTCTGCCGATCCAGAAGCTTTGCATCAAATTGCCATGAAAGCAGACGGCGCTTTGCGAGATGCACTATCTATTTTTGATCAGTTGGTGACCTTCGCAGGCAATACACTAACCTACAAAGATGTACTTGAAAACCTCCATATCCTCGACTACGAATATTATTTTAAGGTAGTAGATGCTGCCGAAAAAGAAGATATTTCATCGGCTTTGCTCATACTCAACGACATCTACGAAAAAGGATTCGATGGCCATCATTTTGTCATTGGGCTCGCCGCCCACCTACGCAACATCCTCGTCTGTAAAGACCCTCGAACGGCTAGCTTACTCGAAACACCAGACAGCATTAAACAGCGCTTTACACAACAAGCCAACGAAATAGATGCACAGCGTTTGCTACGCGGTTTGCAAGTACTTTCCAAAACCGATGTCGACTACAAAGCCTCCAAAAACCAAAGGCTACTCATTGAGGTCGCACTCATGCAGCTCTGCTCTCTCAAGCAAGAGCAAGAAAAAAAAAAGGCCTAACTGAGCGCATAGACATCCTGCCCTCACCCAAATCTTCACTGCGAAAACCAAAATCCAACACGCCTCCGGTAACACCCGCTATCGAAGAAAAAGCACCACAACCTATAAAACCACAAATTAGCGCAAAGGCGAACATCATTTCGATTCGAGAAACCCTAGAAAAAGACCAAGCCAGTCAGCAGCAAGTGCGCCAAGAAGACCTTCCCCGAGAACGTTTTCATTTAGATCATGTCAAGATGTATTGGAAACAATTTGCTTTTCAGGTCAAAGAAGATGGTATGGAGACCTTTTACAACGCGCTCATTAAACGAGACCCTGTCTTGAAGGGAGAGGAAACCCTCGAACTGATCGTAGATAATCTGGTACAGTTCAACTATATCCAAACACATTTACTTACGTTCAAAGAGTTCATGCGCAAGCAGCTGCAAAATTTCTATCTAGACATTATACTCGTTCAGACCACCTCCGACGAAGAAGAAGTCAAATTTTTAACTGGTAAAGATAAATTTGCGGCCTTGGCCCGCAAAAACCCTAATTTGCATACACTGAAAAATCGCTTCAACTTAGATATCGATTACTAATGGCGGTTCAATTGAAATTTACAAGCCCCGAAATGCAACTCCAACAAGAGGTTGAGCAATTCATCAACACTTGGCAAAATGATGCCCTTTTTGAAATCAAAAGTTCAGGAACTACAGGCACACCTCAGCGCTTTCAATTTAGTCGTGCGCAATTGACCTTGTCTGCACAAAACAGCATAGATGCCTTCGGTTTAGATGCCCAAACTAAGGCATTACTTTGCTTGCCCTTAAGTAGTATTGGGGGGCTTATGCTCCTGGCACGTGCCATTGTCGGGGACTTTCAATTGACCATACAGGAGGCAAGCGCCAGACCAATAGCCAATCTTGAAGAACCAATCGATTTTATTGCACTAGTGCCTACACAACTTCAGCAAAGCCTTCAGCATGACCTCCAAAAACTCAAAGCCATCAAACAAATTTTAGTGGGTGGCGGTGAACTCAGCACAGATCTTCAGCAAGCCTGCAAAGATGCGGAGTTGAATGTCTGGCTTAGTTACGGCATGACCGAAACACTTTCTCATGTCGCACTCAAACAAATCAGCCCAATAACCGCCTCTTGCTTTACGGCGCTGACTGGCATTCATTTTTCGAGCAAAAATAATTGTTTGGTTATTCATTACCCTCAATTACAACCCCAACCGCTCTACACAAAAGATCTCGTCGAACTACTCACTCCTACCTCATTCCGTTGGTTAGGGCGCGCTGATCATGCGATCAACTCTGGCGGATTCAAAATTATTCCAGAACTTTTAGAGCAAAAACTCGCTGGGCATTTTCAGAACCCCTTTTTTACTGCTGGGCTTCCCGACGAAAAATGGGGCCAAATTGTCGTGATTATTTTTGAAGGCTCGATTCCAAACGATTATTTACATTTTGATGGCATTGGACTTACTACGGCAGAAATTCCTAAAAAATACGCATGTGTTCCGGTGTTTAAACGCACCAGCACCCACAAAATTCAACGCAAAGAAATTCTTCTATCTTTGACTGATGCAGACTGGCAATCCATATAAAATACTTGGAGTTCATTCGGATGCAAGCCCTGAAGAAATCCGAAAGGCGTATCGGGCCTTAGTCAAAAAATACCACCCCGATAAAAACCCAAATAAAGAAGCTGCAGCATTATTTATAGAGATTCAAAATGCGTATGAACAAATTTGCAATGGCAGCATTCAACTTGATCCAAATACAGTAGCACAAAAATACCGGGCCACACAAGAACAATATGACCGCGACCTGGCCGCTTATAAAAAGCAACGCGCGGCAGCACGAGAAAAACTAAGGGAACAAAAACGCAAAGAAGCTGCTTATCAACTCGCCTATTTGAAGAAATTAAAAAGTGGTGCCATAGGTCGCTGGCATTTAATAGTAGCCTACTTGGGGCTGTTGCTTTTTCTTGTCGTTTGGATTGATTTTCTACTACCCGACAAACAGACACCCATTATTGTAAATACTTACGGTATTCATACATATGAAAGCGTGGACGGCCACCGCGTACAGCTCATGAAAAGTACAGACAACCGCGCATTTTGGGTGAGTGACTACTTTAGCCAAAACCTCCCGAAAGTTCAGCACCTGACCGCTATAGAAACACCTTGGCTTCGACAAGTAAAAGCCTTACAATTTAACGAGGGTGCCTATCGATTAAGCACGCCAGTCCATTTTAGTTTTTACTGGGCTCAGATTTGGGTAAGCTTCCTATTTTTACTTCCTATCGTAAGTTGGTACTTTGCAAGTGCTGACATCATTTTTGTTGCCGGTTCCTTTTTGGCACGGTATGTAATTTTTGCAGTCATCATGTGGTTTTTAATGAGTGAAAATCGCTATCTTCATCTCCTAAGTCTGGGCTACCTATGAGTCGTAAAAAAGAAAAAGCACAGTTCATTGTTGAGGAGCTGGAAAAGTTGTACCCAGAAACACCAATACCGCTGGATCACAAAGATCCGTACACCCTGCTCATTGCAGTTTTACTCTCCGCACAATGCACCGACGCTAGGGTAAATACCGTTACGCCAAGTTTATTTCAGTTGGCCGACAACCCCTTCGATATGGCACTGCAACCTGTCGCTCGTATTCAAGAAATCATAAGACCTTGTGGGCTGTCGCCAAAAAAAGCTGCCGCTATCTCTACATTGTCAAAAATACTCGTAGAAAAATACAACGGAGCAGTTCCGCAAAATTATGAAGACCTAGAAGCCCTGCCAGGTGTGGGCCATAAAACTGCATCTGTCGTGATGTCTCAAGCCTTCGGATTCGCTGCTTTTCCTGTCGACACACATATCCATCGGCTTCTCACCCGCTGGGGGCTAACAAGCGGTAAAAATGTAGAACAAACAGAGCGGGATGCTAAAAAATATTTTGCAGAAGAAACCTGGAATAAACTGCATTTACAAATTATTTTTTACGGTCGGGAGTATTCGCCAGCGCGGTCTCCGAAGCTAGAAAAAGACTTTATTACCAGACAAATTGGGACCTCCAAAGCAATTAAAGAGTTGTCTTGAATTTCAACAATTGTTCATAACTACCCTTTACAACTTTTTTATAACTAAGCGCTTCAAGATTTTCGCTTTCCACGCTCCTTTACCTATATTTGTTCAATGGACGCCCCTGACAACAATCGCAAACCTATCACCCGCATCAAAAACCAAGTACAGCCCTTCGCTGAACTCGGGCGAATTCCACCCCAAGCAACTGACATCGAGCAAGTTGTGCTTGGCGCTATGATGCTCGAAAGCAAGGCCATCAACGACACAATCGATATCCTATCTGAAAAGACTTTCTACGACAACCGACATCAATATATTTTCAAAGCAATTCGCGCACTTTTTGCAGCTACCAACCCTATCGATTTAGTGACCGTCACCTCGCATTTGCAAAAAAGTGGAGAACTCGAACTCGCCGGTGGCGCAGCTTACGTTAGCTCTTTAACCACACGGGTTGCGAGTGCAGCTCACGTTCAGCACCACGCCCGTATTTTGGCGGAAAAATTTATCAAACGCGAGCTCATCAATGTCAGCTCCAAAATTATCCGAGATGCTTACGACGACACCCGAGACGTATTTGACTTACTCAACGATGCCGAAGCAGATTTATTTAGCATTGCCGAAAACAACATGTCGAAGCAAGTGGGTTCCATGTCCTATATTGTGCAAGAAGCCATCCACGAAATCGAATTGGCTTCCAAAAATACAGATGGCGTATCGGGAATACCAACGGGCTTCCACGACCTCGATAAAGTAACCTCAGGATGGCAACGTTCTGACATGATTGTAATTGCGGCCCGCCCTGGTATGGGTAAAACTGCATTTGTACTCTCCATGGCGCGCAACACAGCGGTAGAATATGGAAAAGGTGTGGCGGTATTCTCTTTAGAGATGTCTTCAGTGCAACTCGTCAAGCGCCTCATTGCTAGCGAGTCTCGCCTCTCCGCAGAGAAACTCCGTAAAGGCGATCTCAAAGAGCATGAATTCCAACAACTACACAGCCGCATTGGTAAACTTGCAGAAGCACCCATCTTTATCGACGACACACCCGGCATCAATATCTTCGACTTTAGAGCCAAGTGTCGCCGCCTCAAAGCCCAACACAATATCGACCTCATCATTATTGACTACCTCCAATTAATGAGCGCCAAAGATTCGAAGAGTGGTGGTAACCGCGAACAAGAAATCTCCACTATATCTCGATCTATTAAAGAAATTGCCAAAGAATTAAATGTGCCAATCATTGCACTTTCTCAGCTGAGCCGTTCAGTAGAAACCCGAGGCGGAGACAAGCGCCCAATGCTTTCAGACTTGCGTGAATCCGGCGCCATCGAACAAGATGCCGACATCGTTTCTTTTATTTACCGTCCGGAATATTACGACCTTACCCAAGATTCCGATGGCAATTCCACATTAGGAATCGGAGAAATCATTATTGCCAAGCACCGTAACGGAGCCCTCAGAAATGTCAAATTGCGCTTTGTTCCAGAATTTGCTCGATTTGAAAACCTCGACGAAGTAGAAGCGTTAGACCTACCCGGAACCACCAATGCTGGGCTCAATCAGTTCAACCAAGAGTTTGCTACCTATACCATCAAAAGTAAAATGGATGAAAGCAACGAGGATATTTTCAGCAAAGACAACAATGATGAAGATCCGTTCTAAATTTCTCTTTTTACTTTTCTCTTTTAGTATTGGTTTTCAAAGTTGGTCTAGTCAAATTCTAGTACCAATGGACGACACCCAACGCGATCACCTCAAGGCCTATGGCCTCGCTTATTGGACACTCGAAAATCAGATCACCATTGAGTGGTTACTCAATTACCGTGGTGGCAGCTTTTTAATTCCCCATTTGCAGCGAATCGAAGAAGAACTGTTGTTTCGTAACATCAGCTATCAAGTTTTAGCAGACGGGCAAGTAAACAAAATCAAAAGCGAAATTGCCGATCCGGAAGTCAACATGGAGGTGGTACAACTAGAAAAAGCACCCAAAATCGCTGTCTATACCCCACCCAATAAATTGCCCTGGGACGACGCCGTTACACTCGTTTTGACTTATGCCGAAATCAACTACGACAAAATTTACGACTCCGCTATTGTGAATGGTGTCTTGCCTAAATACGATTGGCTGCACCTTCACCACGAAGATTTTACGGGGCAATACGGTAAATTCTACAGTTCTGCACGCATGCAAAGTTGGTACCGTCAAGAAGTGCAACGCTCTGAGGCGTCCGCCGCACAATTAGGCTATGCCTCCACGGCAGCACTCAAGCGCGCAGTTGCTTTGAATATTCGAAATTTTGTCATCGGCGGGGGCTTCTTATTCACGATGTGTTCAGGCACCGATTCTTTCGATATTGCACTTGCTGCACAAAATGTAGACATACAAGAAGCTGTTTTTGACGGCACGCCTTCAGATCCAAATGCACAAAGTAAATTGGACTTTACCCAAACTTTTGCATTTCAAGATTTTCATATCATCAAAGACCCAATGGTCTATGAATACAGCGATATCGACGGCACAGATCTGCGCACGCAGCGTCAAATTACCGAGAAAACAGATCAATTCACCTTGTTTGATTTTTCAGCCAAGTGGGATGTCATTCCTACTATGCTCACCCAATGCCACGTAGATGTCGTCAATGGATTTATGGGTCAAACGACTGACTTTCATAAAGAATTCATCAAACCCAATGTATTGGTACTTGGTGAAAACAAAGCAGCAAATACCGCAAAATATGTGCATGGCAGCTATGGGCAGGGCACCTGGACTTTTTACGGAGGTCATGACCCCGAGGACTACCAACATCTTGTTGGCGACCCGCCTACAGATCTCAATCTGCATCCGAATTCTCCGGGTTACCGGCTCATCTTAAATAATATTTTATTTCCAGCGGCAAAAAAACAAAAACGCAAAACATAGTTTTTCATCATTAACGCTTGTTTTTGTAAATTTTTACTTAAACTTGCACCGGATTTCTGATCGCCCATTTCAGGGCCTGCTCCAAACTCAGCTCATAACATACCATTAATGGATTTAAAGACATTAGAGACAAAAAAAATCTCGGACCTGCGCATTATCGCCCAAAGCCTAGGCATCGATGCCGGTAGCCTCAAAAAAAACGAATTAATCGCTGCAATTGGTGGAAATACGCAACAAGCCGAAGCGCCAGTTGTTGCTGTCGAGCCTGCTATCAACGAGCGCGCCACTCCCGAAACTACAGGTGCACCCGAGGTGCGCAAACGCGGCAGAAAACCAAGAATTGTCGCTGTTGAACAAAGCCCGGCAGAAATCAGTACTCCAGCGGAACAAAGCACCCCAGTGGAACAAAGCACTCCAGTACAAACAGAAGGCCAAGTTCAACAACGCCAGCGTCAACATCAACATCAACATCAAAACCAACACCAGCAGCAACAAAACCAACGTTTTGAGCAGCGAAACCCAAATCAAAATCCTCAACAACGTCAACACATAACCCCTGTTGCTGCAAACGAAGAGGTCCTCAAAGAAGATAATTTTGACCTAGTTGGTATTGTTTCAGCAGAAGGTGTTTTGGAGGTCATTCAAGATGGCTATGGTTTTTTGCGTTCCTCAGACTACAATTACTTGCCTTCTCCGGACGATATCTATGTATCGCAAAACCAAATCAAACTCTTTGGACTGAAAACCGGCGACACCGTCAAAGGCACCATTCGCCCACCGAGAGAAGGTGAAAAATTCTTTCCGCTTGTCAAAGTAGAATCCATTAACGGCCGCGACCCTTCTTATATCAGAGATCGTGTCCCTTTTCAATACCTAACTCCACTTTTCCCTTCCGAAAAATTCAAATTAACCGGTCATGCCCAAGAATCACTCTCTACCCGAGTAATGGATCTCTTTGCGCCAATTGGTAAAGGTCAACGCGGCATGATTGTCGCGCAGCCAAAGACCGGTAAAACTATGTTGCTCAAAGATGTAGCCAACGCAATTGCGGCTAATCATCCTGAAACCTATCTGATTGTCTTACTGATTGACGAACGCCCTGAAGAAGTAACAGATATGGCGCGTTCTGTCAAGGCAGAAGTTATTGCCTCTACCTTCGACGAACCTGCGGATCGCCACGTAAAAGTGGCCAATATGGTACTCGAAAAAGCAAAACGAATGGTCGAATGCGGTCATGACGTCTGCATTTTACTCGACTCTATTACACGCCTTGCTCGTGCTTACAACACCGTTTCTCCTGCTTCAGGAAAAGTACTTTCTGGCGGTGTTGATGCCAATGCCCTTCACAAACCGAAAAGATTCTTCGGTTCTGCTCGTAAAATTGAAAATGGTGGTTCACTTTCTATCCTTGCTACCGCATTAACAGAAACCGGATCCAAAATGGACGAAGTCATCTTTGAAGAATTCAAGGGAACCGGCAATATGGAACTCCAACTTGACCGCAAAATATCCAACCGACGCATCTATCCTGCAATTGATATCACGGCTTCAGGGACACGCCGAGAAGACCTCCTTGTTGGCAAAGATGTCTTACAACGCGTGTGGCTACTTCGCAAGTTCATTGCCGACATGAACCCCGTTGAGGCTATGGAATTTATCAAGTCTCATATGGAGAACACACTTTCAAACGAAGAGTTTTTGGTATCAATGAATAGCTAATGAACAAAGGTTGGCTGCACGGACTCTTTTTTAGTGGGCTTTGGGTTGCGCTCAAAATGCTTGCCTTTTGGTTGAATTGGCGCCTCGATCAAATTCAAATCTTTGTACTGCTCAATATGGCGCTCTTAACAGGTGCCATAGCGCTGTTTATGTACCGCAAAAAAAGATTTGATACAGGAGAAAGTAACATCTTAACTGATATCAAAGCAGGCCTCACAGTTGGCTTACCTTACACCCTTGTAGTGAGCTTCTTTTTGTTTTTTTATTACCAAGATATCTATCCAGAATTCAATGCGAACAAAAGGGCAGCCTACGAGCGTAAAATGGACAGCAAAGAAGAAATTGCAGAGATTCGCAAAGCAAATAGCGCTTTAGAAAATAAGAGTGACGCCGAGATTATAGCTATGGCACGCAAAAATACCGCCATGATGTATGACCCACAATTTACACTTAGTGTAAGTCTTTTGGCGCTCTTAGTCTACAGTACCTTAAATAGCCTGCTCATTGCAGTGATTTATCGCCGTGTTGTTTTTAGAGACTAGCGTCGAATTACAGACGCGTACATAACTTTTGCCCGAGGGCATCATAGTCAATTCCATCAAAATTTCCGCTTGACATCATGAGCAACACTTTATTGTGCCAATCCTGGGCCTCAATAAATGCCAACACATCTTTAGTTTGCGTACAAATTTGTACCGCCCCTCCAAAACCAGCCTTTACCTCCTCGGTTTGAAGCGCCGGTAATTTTTTATGTTTTACAACATCCGGACTAAAATAAACCAGTGCCTGATCAGCGGCAGCCATAGCTCCGTTATACTGGGGTAAAAATCCTTTTTGTAGCGAACTAAACGTATGAAGCTCCATACAGGCAATCACTTGACGGTCTGGATACTGTGCTTTAACAGCGGCTGTAGTAGCTTTGAGTTTGGATGGAGAATGTGCAAAATCTTTATACATGACAAAAGTGCCTTGAGATACCACTTTTTGTAAACGCTTGCCAGCGCCGGTAAAATCAGACATTGCCATCAGAAAATCGTTGGGCGAAATGCCCATTTGAATAGCTACATGCATAGCACCCATTAAATTTTGCAAGTTATGCCCGCCAAAGACGCGTAAGTGGTACTGCTCTCCATTATAAGTAAGCAGGGTTCCATTTTCTGTGGGTTCAAAACTAGGTGTTTGGTAAGCAACTAAATGAATACCACCTGCGTTTTGGGCAATTTTGAGAATCTCGGGGTCTTCCTGGTTGTAGACCAACGAACCGTTGGGCTCAATGAGCCCTACAAAAGTTTCGAACTGAGAGATATAATTTTCAAAAGTTGGAAACACATTGATGTGGTCCCAGGCGATTCCTGAAAGCAGAGCAATATTGGGTCGATACAAATGGAATTTAGGACGCCGGTCAATTGGAGAGCTCAAGTATTCGTCTCCTTCAAGAATCATATATTTGGCCTCTTGAGTAAGCTTAACCATACAGTCATAGCCTTCTAGCTGGGCACCCACCATGTAATCCACATCCAGGCCAAGTTTGACCACAGCGTGTAAAAGCATCGACGTAATTGTGGTTTTGCCGTGACTGCCGCCGATAACAACTCTTATTTTATCTTTACTCTGTTCGTAGAGGTACTCTGGATAGCTGTAAATAGGAAGGCCTAACTCTTTTGCTGCCTGCAGTTCAGGGTTATCAGCACGAGCATGCATCCCGAGAATAACCGCTGCTAAACCACTGTGAATACGGTTAGCATCCCAACCGAGTTGCTGCG
>JALRJE010000107.1 GCA_023268965.1 Crocinitomicaceae bacterium | reverse complement strand
AACTCCCGTCCTTACTCATCAACTTCTTTTAAAACCCCAAATTAACATAGACCGTTGTCTCAATTGCGGGGTGCAAAGATATGTACTCTTTTTGGTTCTGCAATAATTTTTTGGAAGAAAATTAAAAAATTTATGTTTGCTGAATTACATTGGTCTAACGGTCAAGTATTTGAAAGGTTGCAGTTTTTTTATGTTTTTTGTGGAAACCCTGTAATTTAGGCATCTTTGTGGTATATGATACTTGGTAGAAGGGCGTATTTACAATCTTTAGAGGATGAACAATTGATTGCAGTCTTTAAAGAAAAACAGTGGTCGGCGTGTATCGAAGAGCTATACAGGCGCCATGCGCACCTTGTTTATGGTGTTCAATTAAAGTACACCAAACAAACTATGGATGCGGAAGACCTCACTATGGAGTGCTTTGCCAAACTACCTTCTCTTTTATTACAACACGATATCACTTTCTTTCGGGGTTGGCTGCACACCGTAGCGCGCAATCTCGCACTCACTTTTTTGAGAAAAAATAAAAAAGACTTCATCGATCCGATAGATGAGGGAAGGCAACAGGCCTATGCCCAAGAAGAAAATGAAGACCTTGAAACCGAGCTCTTGTTACTTGAATGGGCGATCCCTCAACTCAAAGCGCATCAAAAAACGTGTATTGTACTTTTTTATATCGAACAACTCAGCTATGATCAAATCATGGCCCAAACAGGTTATACTTTTAATGAAGTGAAAAGCTACATTCAAAATGGTAAACGCAATCTGAAATTGATCATGGAAAAAAATAATCAATATGAAAGCAAATAGAGCGCTTTTTAAAAAATACCTGAGGTCTACGGATCCCAAGGAAAAAAGGAAAGTCGAAAATAACTTCACCGATGATGATTTCGCGATGGATGCACTAGAGGGTTATCGTGCGCAGCCAAATTCTTGGGAAGCATTTGAAAATTTTGACTATCGATTCAACAAAAGGGCACGCTTCAAAAGATGGGGCTTACTTAGCCTTGCGTTTCTGGTTTCTTTAGGTATCGGATCCTTATTTGTGCCAGGTAAATCAGCCCACAAGAAGGAAAATGTGCAAGCGTCAACTACGCAAAGACAAATCATTAAAATCCATAACAAAGCAGAAATTAATCGCATGAAAACGGCAGCTGAAACTGAACGCATTTCTCCGCGTCAGGTGATTCAAGAAATTCAGATGAAAAGCCCTGAAGCTGGACAAAAAAAAGAATTATTGGCGCGCATTCCGCAGGTTTCAGCCAAGCATATCGATTTGAAAAATCAACAGAAACCACGCTTGAACCTGAAAATTGGCAGAGAACTATTGATCAAGAACTTCAAGGTCCTCGATTACCGATATTACCGAAATCCGGAAAAAGAAGTTAAAAAAGTTGCGCCGCCCAATGAATTTGGCGACCAAGAATTACAGATTCCTTACATCAACTTACTGAGCAGGTCAATTGAAGATTTCTCAAAGGAAGAGTACAAGTTAGCCTTGTTTCATTTTGATCAAATACTGGCTACTTACCCAGACGACGCCAATGCATTGTTTTACGGCGCCATGTGTTTGTATAATCTCAGAGAATTTAGCCAAGCCGAAAGTAGATTTTTGAAACTACAACATATTGCTTTTGCGAATTTTAGAGAAGAGGGCAATTGGTATCTTTTGCGCGTTTATCAACAAACAAAAAATGAGGCTGCATTTGCTAGCCTTAAAAGCGCTATTCTAGATGAGAAAGGATTCTATGCCCAAAAAGCAGAAAGCTTAAGATACGATTAGTTTTGAATACTAATTGGCGCTGAAAAAGCCTTATTTCCGATAAAAAAATGGACCACATACATTCCGTTCGATATTTGCGAAGGTAATTTTACCCAATGTTGGTGGGTACCTGCTAGAGAAGATCCAAGTTTCTTTGTCAAAACAGATTTGCCATTTAGATCCACTACATTTATCGAGATTGGAGCAATAGATAAAGTTGAATAGGTGACAAGCATCTCCTTTTTATCGGGTGCATACCCAACCGAAAAATTTTGCTCAAAAGTTGACTCATTTAGATTTGCATCGTCATTGAAAAATACATGTTGTGACAAATAAATCAAATCGCCGTTTGTATTGCTGTTATTATTGGTTTTATTGGTTGCAATATAAAAGGTAATGGGGCCTTGTTCTGTAACAGGCGCCTCCCAAGTCCAGTTCCAAACTTGAGTTGCTGAAGTATTCGAAGAGCTCTTGTGCGTAACGTACTTTCGCTGTCCGCCACTGATTGTGGCCGTTTTAATTTGCGTGTTGCCCCCAGCAATAAAGTTACCTGCCATTTCATTGGCCGGATTCAAGGCTGTCACTTGAAATCCTTTTTTAGCCGGATTGCTCGCCATAGAGAGATTGACCGCATAGGTAGCTCCAGGTGTGTATTGGGTGATCCCAAAGCCAATATCATTGTTTACGAGGAGTTGGTTCTCTATACTACCGTCTTGCGTGGCGCCGTCGTGACAGCTCGTGCAATTTTGCTCTCCAGGTGCACCACTGTAACCTCCCGAGGGCCCAGGAGAGTTCAAAGGTGCGGCTTGAAACCCACGAAGGTCTGTATTTTTAAAGGACAGTACGCTAAATGCAAGTAAAATTAAAACGAGAGGTAAAACTGCTTTTTTCATTGAGAGGAGTATTAGTTATCTTGTTTCCCTTGGGAAATCCAACAGGATATTTTTTGAATTGTGGAGTCTGGCAGCGCAGGACCACCTATTGGCATTAACTGAAAGCCATTTGCTTTAACGGAGCCAAGGAGTGCATTTGCATTTCCAGCAATGGCGTCGTAAGTACTGAAGTCATAACCACCGGATGCGCCATTTTGGTTGTGACATCCCACACAATTTGCTTGGATAATTGGCATGACCTCATTCGAAAATGAGATGGTCGTATTGCATTGTTCGTCTATTGGGGTTACTTTTTCTCGGGTACATGAACATAGAAACACTGAACAAAATGAAAAGACTATTACCCTACAAATCAAAGATGCTTTCATATAGAATTAGTTGCCCTGAGCAGGAATTTCAAAATTTACTTTCATGATATCTGGAACGGCTGTACTCTTTTTGCCGACTTTGAAATCAATGCGGTTGACATTAAAGGTTCCTTTGAATGTGATTTTCTTTGCTCCTGAATTCGAATAGTTGGCCGGAACCGTTACCGTTTTGGTAATTCCTTTAATGGTGAGCTCACCAATAATGTGGTAAAGATTGCCATCCTTCTTTTCCACTTTAGTAGACTTGAATTTAGCATACGGGTATTTTGCGGTATCGAACCATTCGGCGGTCTGGGCTTTTTTGGTCATCATGCCGTTGCCAGTAGATATGGAACGAATATCGATTTTAAAATCAAATTTGGCAGCAGACAAGTCTTTTTCGTCAAAATCAATTCGGCCCTCCATGATTTTAAATGAGCCAGATGGGTCTTTACTTTTAAACTCTATTGAAAAATCCTTGGTGACTTCATAATTATTGATCGCCAAAATAGTAAAAGCTGTGAGGCCAACAAAACCCAATAAAAAGAGGATATATTTCTTTGTTTTCATGCGTAAAATAATTGAATGAGTTACTCTATTACAAATTTCCTGCCAACTACAAAGCCAAGTCTGAACTGACCTTTTTGCCATTGCTCTGTTGTGTAGGGTATAAATTGGGTTTCGCCGATACCGCCGGCGTTCGCAATATTAATTGTGAAGTTATGACCAAAGGTAAACCATTCGAGCGCAATTGCGCCGCTGTTGGTGAAGCCTTCTTGTCGAAACTGGGTGCCATTAAAGCATTGGTAGTATTCCCCTACCAATGCAAAGCGGTCAGTTAAACGAATACGGCCTGCAACACCAAGTGCAAATAGATCATTGTTGTCATTGTTAGCAACGTAATTTCGGTGAACTAAAGTAGGCATTAGTTGCAGGGCGCCGCGATCGCCAAAGTGGTGCGCAATGTTAAGTTGAGCAAAGTAATTGAGCCTATGTACAGCCTTTGGAAAATGGCTTACATCGCCCTCGTCCTGGGAAGCGGTCATGTAGGTAAAACTTGAGCCAGCCACAGCAGTGATGCTAATCGGAGATTGTTTAGGCGCTTGGCTAATTACTTTGTATTTAACGAAGCCATCCACTAAGGAACGATAAGGGGCCCCTGTGCCTTTAGATCGGCCAAAACCAACCATGAGCTGATCGGTAATACCGTACTCTAAGGCAATACGCATATCTGAAAGGTTATCGAAGCCAAACATATTTTGAATACCGCCATTTACACCAGCGATATCGCCAAAACGATGTTCGATGCGCAGCTCGTAAGTGCCTTTACTGAGCGTTTCGACAGAATGGCCATTGATGATGCGCGTAGAAGAAAAGGTGCTAATCGGTTCTTGGTAATCTGTGGTTTCTTCTGTGGTTTCGTTAGGTTCTTGCGCAAAGAAAGTAGTTGGAAAGACCAGTAAGATAATTGAGAATAGTTTTTTCATGTGATCGTGTATTTCTAAAACCCCTCTATTAGACGTAAAGTTTCTAAAAAAGTTGGATGGAAAGCTGAAATTAGCGGTACCAAACACAAATACTATCTTTTTTTACGTTTGTCGGCAAGCCATTTCGGTACAACCGCTTCTTGAGATTGAGGTGTGTCGAGAAGTTTTTCTAGTAGATCTGGGCGTTTGGCTTTTTGCAAACGTTGCCGTATCCAATCTTTGTTTTCCTTTTTGTACCAAAAAAAATAACGGTTTTGATTGAGTTTCTCTTCTCTGGTTTTGACGGTATTAACGGGTTTTAACGTGTAAGGGTGAACGCCCGTGTAATAAATGACTTCAGCAACGGTCATGGGCGTAGGCGTAAAGTCTTGAACTTGTTCTAACTGAAAACCCATGTCTTTGGTTTCAGCAGCTAAGTTGGCCATATCAATTTCTTCACAACCTGGATGCGAGGAGATAAAATATGGAATCAGTTGTTGTTTGAGGCCGTGTTTGGCAGACAATAGATCGTATTTTTCCTTGAACTTGTGGAAATACTGAAACGAAGGCTTGCGCATCACTTTCAACGTAGCATCTGAGGTGTGCTCAGGCGCCACCTTTAAGCGTCCGGAGACGTGTCGGGTAATGACCTGTTCGATGTATTCATCGTGATTGCCGTCCTCGTTGTTTTTGTTGAAGTCATCGACAAGTAAATCGTAACGAATTCCAGAACCTACAAATGCTTTTTTGACCCCGGGGAATTGATCAATTTTTCGATAGAGCTCTGTCATTTGCTTGTGAGAAGTATCGAGGTTATGACAAATAACAGGATGAATACAACTCGGAGAAACGCACTTGGCACATATAGCTTCGTCTTTGCCTTTCATGCGATACATGTTGGCAGACGGGCCGCCAATGTCTGATAAATAACCCTTGAATTCCGGATGTTTGGTAAGCTCTTCGACCTCTTTGAGGATAGATTTTTCACTTCTTGATGCAATAAACTTGCCTTGGTGAGCAGAAATGGTACAAAAACTACAACCGCCGAAACAACCACGATGCGTATTGACCGAAAACTTGATCATGTCGTAGGCTGGAATGGCGCCCCGCTTTTTGTATTTAGGATGTGGCAGCCTCGTGTAAGGTAAGTCATAAGAGCCGTCCATTTCCTTTTCAGTCATCGTTTTGAATGGCGGATTAATGACCAAGGTTTGCTTTCCGACTTGCTGTGTAATCCGATTAGCTGCCCATTTGTTAGACTCGACCTCTACAATTTTAAAGTTCGCTGCATATTTGAGTTTGTCGTCTAAACATACCTCATGGCTGGCAAGTTCCACGGTTTCCCAGTTTTTATTTTTGGGAAGTTCAGCAGTTGCATCTTGTAAAAAAGCAACCTGGTTGATCGTCTTGGCTTGTTCAAATGGGACGCCGCGTTTTAATAAACGCAATAAGGTTCTCAGCGGCTGTTCGCCCATGCCATATACCAATAAGTCAGCCTTTGCGTCTACTAATATGGAGGGCATGAGTTGGTCTTTCCAGTAGTCGTAGTGCGTGACGCGGCGCAATGAAGCTTCAATACCGCCGAGCAATACGGGCACGTCTGGATATATTTCTTTGAGAATATTACTGTAAACAATGCTGGCGTAGTCCGGGCGAAAACCCGCTTGCCCACCAGGAGTGTACGCATCTGTTGATCTGAGACGTTTATTGGCCGTGTAATGGTTGACCATGGAATCCATGCAACCCGCGGTAACGCCAAAGAAATACTTTGGTTTACCTAGCTTTTTGAAATCGCGGAAGTCATCTTGCCAGTTGGGTTGTGCAACAATTCCGATTCGAAAACCTTCACTCTCTATGATGCGGCCAATTACGGCCGTGCCAAAACTAGGATGGTCAACGTAGGCATCCCCGGAGATAAGGATGACATCAAAGGCATCCCAGCCTCTTTTTTCTGCTTCTTTTAAGGATAAAGGTAGCCAATCGGAAATAGGACGCTCTAGGTTCATGCTACAAAGATACACGAAGAACAATGCGTCCTGAATTTTGTTGTAATTTTGTGATATAAATCTATCAATATTTAACTTAAAATAAGATTAAAATGGCTTTTGAACTTCCAAATTTACCTTATGCTTACACAGCACTAGAACCGCACATCGATGCACGCACAATGGAAATCCACCACGGCAAGCACCACCAAGCATACACCACCAACCTCAATAATGCAATTGCCGGTACCGACATGGAAAACATGTCCATAGAAGATATTTTAAAAGTATGCAAAGACAAACCAGCTGTGCGCAACAACGGTGGTGGTTTCTGGAACCACAACCTTTTCTGGGAAATTATGGCGCCAAATGCAGGTGGCAACCCTAGTGGTGAGCTCGCAGCAGCAATTGACAGTGCTTTTGGTTCTTTTGAAGCATTCAAAGACGAATTTGCTAAAGCGGCAACTACACGTTTTGGTTCAGGATGGGCCTGGTTGTGTGTCACAAACGGTGGGCTCGAAATCTGCTCAACTGCCAACCAAGACAACCCACTTATGGGTGAAGGCTGCAACGGAACCCCAATTCTTTGCCTAGACGTTTGGGAACACGCATACTACCTCAACTATCAAAACCGTCGCCCGGACTACATCAACGCTTTCTTTAACGTCATCAACTGGGAGGTTGTTGCTGCTAAATTTGCTACTGCAAAATAAGATTCTCAGTATTAAAAATCAAAAAGGGCGGCCAATGGCCGCCCTTTTTGATTTGCGTATTTTCCTGTTATTTAAAAATTCACTTGTGCTTGAATTCTCAATAAATTACCGCGTTGAAAATTAGTTGGGTTTGCTGCATCTTCAAATCTGCGAGCAGACATCGTATACATCACCACCAATTCAAAATTTTTATTTGGCTGCCATTCTGCGCCAATTTCTAATTCTTTTACTTCATAGCTGCGTGCGTCGAGTTCATGTTTTTTACCACCATCATAGTATTGGAAGCGACTAAACGGCATCAAACATTGGCCTCGAAAATCGAGTTTATAGACAGCAGTAATATATCCCCCTTTGAGTTTTTGCTCGGTAACTGCGTTGCTGAATTTGTCATACTCAGGGCCCACTCCTAAATTGTATTCTGCAAATAAGCCAAACGGGCGAGGATAAATGATGGCTGTTGCACCAATGCGTTCATCTCGATATAATTTTTGATCTTGTAAAATAACTCCGGACGTATTAGATAACAAAGTATATTGACCTTTATATGCCTGAACTCCAAATTCAAAGATTTGGCTTTTAAACTCAAAAGGATAGGAAATTCTTCCTACTATATGCTTATTATTGTTTAATTCAGGTCTGTTCGCCGTTTGACCATTATAGACTCCTAAGCCAACAACACCGTAGTCGCCAGATCCTTTTAAATTTTCTTTTACCAACTTCGAAAATAATTTACGCTTTTCAGCTGGTGCCCAATAAAAGAAAACCCCTAAATCACGTTCATTTGATACCGCACTATTTGTTGGGTCGGCTCGATCTAGCGGTAAACGATTTTGCGAAGATTGCATGTTTTCAAATCCATAAGGCACTTTTGACTGCCCAATTCTAAAACGAAATTCATTTTGATCATCCAGGCCTACATCAAAATAGACATCTCGTAACTGACCAAAATGTAAAGAGCTCGAAGAAGAAGAGCTAGCAAAATCTGGTTGCACATAAAAATACACTTTCGGACTTATTTGACCATAGAAAATAAGTCGCATTCGGCGTAAAAAGAAATCGTTGTTACCTCCCCAACTTTTATCGCATTGCTCGCATTCCAGGTCTTCATTTGTTTGGAGTAGGCCGTTGTAGCGAACTTGCATGTATCCACGAACCTGAATGTTTTCATACCATTTTTTAGAAGTTGAGGGTACTTTTACTTTAGTTGTGTCCGCTGGTTGTTGTGCAATAGAGCCGACCGATAACAATAGGCCTATAATTGCCGAATAAAATTTTGTCATTTTTTCTCGCTTTAATTTCGAGGGCAAAATTATATCCTTCATATTGAGTTAACATTCAATTTATTTCCATTTAACTTTTATATAATCTACTTAACAATTTGGTAATATACCAAGGGGGCACTCCGATATAAATTGCGCCTCGATTACATTAGCACTGGAGTCGCAGTGAAGTTATGTTATGTTTACGTTAACAAAGCACATGATCTTTCATCTTGCATCAAGATAAGCATACATTTGCGCTATAAATTCAAAAATTATGGCAGGTATTTTAAGTTATTTTCTACCAAAAGACAAGGTGTTCTATTCTCTTTTTGAAGACGCCAGTAACAACTTAGAGCGCATCGCTCAAAAACTACTCCAGGTAGTGCATGAGTCTGACTTCAATAAACGCGCTGCACTCATAAGCGAAATGCGAGATATTGAGCATCAAAACGATAACATCACTCACGAGATTTTTATCGAACTCGGTAAAAACTTTATTACGCCATTTGACCGTGAAGACATTCACGCACTAGCATCTGCATTAGACGATATCGCTGATTATATTTATGCTTCAGGTAAGAAAATCAATTTCTACAAAATTGATCCGATTTCGGAC
>JALRJE010000103.1 GCA_023268965.1 Crocinitomicaceae bacterium | reverse complement strand
TTCAAATGGTTGCGAGACATTGAACACCCATACTTTTACGCCATCCGAAGAGCGCACAAAATACACCACAAACATTTAGGTAAAGAACATGGCGAATGTTTTGGGATGCTTTTAGTGCCTTTTCGTTTTTATATCGATAGTATCAAACAGTTTAAAAAACAACAAAACGCATGAGCCTATATGCTTGGGTAATCTTATTATCCTTTGCCGGACCTTTTGCACTCAGTTTCGATAGAAAAGTATCTTTTTATAAAGAATGGTCTTTTGTATTTATAGCCACACTTATCGTTGCGCTGCCTTTTCTCATTTGGGACGAGCTATTTACGCAATGGGGCGTTTGGGGCTTCAATGCAGACTATCTTTTAAAGATATATATTGGGCGCTTACCTTTAGAAGAAATCTTGTTTTTTATAGTAATCCCATATAATTTCATCTTCTTACTAAAGGTTGTCCAGGCTTATTTTCCAAATAGAAATAAAAAACGAATTGCTCCTGTTTTCGCTTTTATTTTCCTAGCCACCTCTGGTCTTTGGATGCTCTTGTATGGTGCAAACTATTACACCTTCTTAGCTACTTTTTTAAGCGCTACATTTACTATTTTATTGCGTAACAGAAAATGGTATCAAGATTTTATGTGGACATACCTGCTTTGTTTAATCCCCTTTTTTATTGTCAACGGTATTCTCACAGGCGCATTTACAGATGCGCCAATTGTCTGGTACAGCACAAAACATATCATCGGCTGGCGAATGATCAGCATCCCTTTTGAAGACCTCTATTACAATTACGCACTGCTTTTGCCTCTTACTTGGTTGTATTTTTCTTTAAAAAATCGCAAGGAAAATTGATTTAGTATTTTGAAAAATTAAAAAAACCATTAACTTTGTGCCCCCTAGCAAAGCAAAGGCTGAGCTATAATGGGAGTCTTAAGCGAGAATAGCTCAGTTGGTAGAGCACGACCTTGCCAAGGTCGGGGTCGCGGGTTCGAATCCCGTTTCTCGCTCTTTTGAGCTCGAGTGGTGGAATCGGTAGACACGCCGGACTTAAAATCCTGTGGGCATTTGCCCGTGCGGGTTCAAGTCCCGCCTCGAGTACAATATTGTGAGATTAGCCCTTGATTCTAAAACGAATTGAGGGTTTTTTGTTTTGACATGGATTGCATTTTATCGGGATGTAGCTCAGTTGGTAGAGTACTCGTCTGGGGGGCGAGAAGTCGCAGGTTCAAGTCCTGTCATCCCGACTATACTTTCGGTAGGAACAGCAAATAAATGCCATTGCATATTACTTATGGAATTTATCGGGTAGAAAATACCAAATAGGAATGCCTACGAAAATAATATAAGAAAGGTATACAGAAATAAAGGCAAGTGGTATTGACAACAGATACAGTGCGCTTGCTATCAGGTTGCTTTTTTGAACCAAATGATTATACGGAATAAGCTTCGCTTTCACCTCAATATATCTGCGCATCAACATGAATGCAAAAGCATTCAAAAACATGATAAATCCGTAAAGCATTGCAGCTTGAGGCATATACGGATATTTCGATAGAAACGCTGTCGGTAGCGGAATTAACGACATTGCAAAGAGCAAAAAGCCATTATACCACACTAATTTTGAGGTAGAATGCGGAAGCTTATCAAACAAGGCATGGTGATTTAGCCACAAAATTAAAATCACCACAAAACTCAAAAGATAATCAAACAATTTGGGCACAATTGTAAAGATGGCATCCCAAACCTCATTTGAAGTATGCGGTTCTTTAAGTTCAGGAATTGGGAGTTGTAAAACCATAATAGTGATGACAATTGCAATCACACCGTCGCTAAAGGATTCTATCCTGCCTTTATTCATGTTAAAATTCATAACACAAAAATGCACTTATTTCGTATAATCTACTTATATAATTATGCTATAATTAACTAAATCTGTCTTAATAATAATACGGTGCTCAAAGCTATCCAATATTATTGAAAAGAGTCAGTTAAGCAATAATTCGTAACTTCACCCCTCAAAATTTTGTACATTTAGTCGCATGTGGAGTAGAGTTGCTAGTTTTATCTTAAGAAATCGGTTGTTCATATTGGCAATAATTGCCATCATAACAGTTTTTTTTGGGTACTATGCAGCTACTGCACTCAAGGTCGATAACCGCGTTGGCAACACCCTGCCCAAAGACGACCCCATCCAAATGGACTACGAAAACTTCAAATTACAATTTGGAGAAGAGGGGTCAACATTGGTCGTTGCCGTGCAAACAGACTCTCTTTACACGGAACACAATTTTAAAAAATGGCGAGAACTCGGCTACCAAATACTAAAAATTAAAGGTGTTGATAACGTTGTTTCCGAAGCCACTCTCTTTGGCATGACCAACAATATCAAAAAGAATGAATTTGAGATTCACCGCATTTTCTCAGACACTACTTTTAGAGATAAGTCCATTGAAGACGTGTGCAATGAAGTACGCAAAAACCCCATCTATAATGGCTTGCTTTACAACGAAAAGAGCAATGTTTCCTTATTAATGATTGGAATAGACGAAAAAGTGCTTTCCGACCCTAAAAAATCTAAAGTTGTATTCAAAATTGAGGCGCTAGCTCGTAAATATGAGAAACAATTTGGAAAAGTTTACTTTGCCGGCTTGCCCCACATTCGGGTTGTTGTTGCCAAGCGCATAGTCAATGAAATGTACATCTTTTTGGGCTTATCCATTTTGGCCTCTTCCATTTTAATGTACTTAATCTTTAGGTCTTTTACCATCATGATGATCAGTAATATCATTGTGTTTATATCGGTCATTTGGGCCCTTGGAAGCATTGCCTTTATGGGCTACACCTTATCGATTGTCATGGCGCTCGTTCCGCCATTACTAATCGTTATTGGGGTGCCTAATTGTGTATTTCTTTTCACGCGCTTTCATCAAGAATACATAAGGGTAAACAGCAAAATGCGCGCGCTCTTTATCATGATCAAGCGTGTTGGTTCTGTTACTTTTCTCACCAACGTAACAACCGCTGTTGGTTTTGTAACCTTTACCAGTTCGGATAAACTCGCAGAGTTTGGCCTTATTTCTAGTTGGAACATCATGGTGGTTTTTGCACTTTCACTCACTATTCTTCCCATCTTGACTTCCTTCATTGGCAACCCGAAGCCTCGACATCTTCATCATTTGTCAAGACAATCATCAAAATGGTTTCTAGACCTCGCCGTTACAATCGTCACTAAATATAGAACCTGGGTCTATGTGAGTTCCGTTATGCTCGTGATCATCAGTCTTTTTGGCATGACTAAAATTTTCTCAACCGGTAATATTACCAGCGATTTACCTCCGGATGACCCTATTTTACTAGACCTAAAGTTTATTGAAAAGAATTTTGGTGGCTCCATTCCATTTGAAATTACGATCAACTATAAAGAAAAAGGGCGTTTGTTCAATATGAATACCATGAGAAAAGTAGAGGCTATTCAAGAAAGCTTCCGTAAAGACTCTCTTTTTTCTAAAAGTATTTCCTACATAGACCTCATCAAGTCTATTAATATGGCTTACCATGGCGGAAATCCGGATAAATACACGATTATCTCTAACAGAGATAAATTGCGCCTCAAAAAATATATCGACAAACTCGATTTAAGTAGTTTAAATGGGGGGGCTATCTCTTTAAAAAGCCTTATTGATACCACCAACACTACCCTGCGCATAAGAATGCAAATGAAAGACCTCAGTGTTGACAAAGTTGCGCCTGCCCTTGAAAAACACAAAAAAACTACCGATGAGATTCTCAATCCTGAAAAAAAACATTTAGAGCGGCTCTACACGAAAATAACAAAAGGAAACGCCGACATGGTAGATACCCTTATCTTAGCGCACACTGACGTTTTCAATAACTTATGTGCACTGTTATCGAAAGGCGATGCCGACAAACAAATGGCTTTTGACTTGGACCCGTATAAAGTAAAAGCCTATGCTGGGCAAACCCAATTTAAAAAAGAACTCAGAACCGCCATCGATCAAACGTATCTAGAGCCCGTCTTTACCGGTATTAAAGTAGTACAAACAGAAGGCACCAAATACCTCTTTGCCAACCTGCTACAAAGCTTAGTTTTTGCCATCATTTCCATTGCAATCATGATTGGTTTTTTGTTTCGATCTCTAAGAATCATCTTAGTTTCTATGATTCCTAATATTATACCTCTATTGTTCACAGCGGGCATGATGGGTTATCTTCAAATTCCACTCAAGCCCTCAACTATTCTTGTTTTCGGAATTGCTTTAGGGATTACCGTAGATAACGCTATTCTTTTCTTAGGAAAATACCGAAGCGAGCTCAAGCTCCATGCCTGGGATACCCGTTTTGCTATTCTCTATTCCCTTCGAGAAACTGGTTTAGGAATTGTCTATACGTCTATTGTATTGTTTTTTGGCTTTCTCATGTTTTCTTTCTCACAATTTGGTGGAACGCAAGCACTAGGGTTATTGGTTTCTATTACCATTTTGGTGGGTACAATAACCAACTTAATTATTTTGCCTTCCCTGCTCTTAACTTTAGAGCGAAAAATCAATATCCGTTCTTTACAAGAGCCTTTCTTTGATAATTATTACGAAGAAACAGATTACGACATGGACAAATTAGCTATTGAATTTGGCGAAGATTTTCCGGATGAAAAAAACAATGAAAACGCCTAACTAAGCGTTAAGCGTCTTTTAGCTTTTTGACCATTGTTAGAATCGTTGCCAAAGCAACGGTTTCTCCAGTTTCATCATAGACATCTACTAAAAACTTTACGATTCCTTTTGCGATATCATCAGCAGACTTTTTTTCTTGGTCGATTTTTTCTTTGACTGTAAAACGAACGCCAATAGTTGCGCCCGGGTAAACAGGTTTAGTAAAGCGGGCTTCTTCGATGCCATAATTGAGCAGAACTGGTCCTTTTTTAGGCTCTACAAACAAACCAGCGGCCTTGGAAAGAATAAAATAACCATGTGCCACGCGGCGCTCAAATATGGTTCCATCTAAAGACGTGGCGTCCATGTGGGCATAAAAGTTATCGCCCGACACATTCGCAAAGTTGACAATATCAGCATCTGTAACCGTATGTTTGTGTGTAAATACTGTCTCGCCAATGAGCAGTTCCTCAAAGTGCTTTCTAAATACGTGAGGCTGTGCTTCAGGCATAGCTGCTCCAACCTGAAACTGCTGTGTAATGGCGGTAATGGTGCTTGGATGGCCTTGGATAGCTGTGCGTTGTAAATAATGCAGCACACCGCGTTTTCCGCCCATCTCTTCGCCTCCGCCTGCTCGGCCTGGGCCACCGTGTGTGAGTAGTGGCATTGGAGAGCCATGACCTGTACTTTCTTTGGCGCAATCTTTATTCAAAACCAAAATACGGCCATGCATGCTGGCTGCACCTACTACATACTCTACAGCTTCTTTATTGTCTGGGGTTACGATAGAAGAAACCAACGAACCCTTACCCATTTTGGCCAATTCTATAGCTGCTGACATGTCTTTATATGGCATGATAGTAGCAACTGGGCCAAATGCTTCTATTTCGTGAACAGCAGTTGCAGTAAAAGGCTGTTCATTGCGAAACAACACCGGTGGGTAAAAAGCGCCCGCTTCTTTGTTCGCTCCAAAGACTTCAAAATCCGAAAGATCGCCAAAGACAATTTGCTGCGTTTTGGCTAATTCAGTCACGCTTGCATTCACGCGCTCTACTTGTAATTTAGTAGCGAGTGCACCCATGCGCACCCCCTCTGCTGAAGGGTCGCCAATTTTGGTGCTTGCCAAACGCGCAACAATTGCGCGCTGAACGTCGTCCAATAAATTTTCAGGCACAATGATCCGGCGAACTGCCGTACATTTTTGACCCGCCTTAATTGTGATTTCTTTAACGCATTCTTTTACAAATAAATCGAATTCTTCGGTGCCCGGAACGGCAGCTTGACCTAAAATAGTTGCATTCAAGGAGTCTGCCTCAAGATTAAAGCTCACACTTTGTTCTGAAATAATAGGCAGTCCTTTCAGTATTTTACCTGTTGCTGCACTTCCCGTAAAAGTAACGGTGTCGACAGAAGTAACGGTGTCGAGAATGCCGCGGCCTAAGCCACAAATTAATTGCAAGGCTCCTTCGGGTAAAATTTTGGAAGCAATGATGTCACGAACCATCACTTCTGTCAAAAAACAAGTGTATTCAGATGGCTTTACAACCGCCGGTACCCCCGCCATTAAATTGACTGCTATTTTTTCGAGCATGCCCCAGATAGGGAAATTAAAAGCGTTGATATGTACCGCTACTCCTTCTTTAGGAACCATGATATGATGGCCAATGAAGCTTCCGTTTTTGGAGAGGGGCGCGGCAACGCCATCTACATAATACGGAAGATCTGGAAATTGGCGACGCAAACTTGCATTTGCAAACAAGTTGCCTATTCCACCTTCTATGTCAATCCAAGAATCTACTTTGGTCGCCCCCGTGAGCGCCGACACTTGATAATACTTATCTTTTCTTTCCATCAAGAACAAAGCAAGTGCCTTAAGCATTCGGCCTCTTTCTTGAAAAGTCATTCTGCGTAGCGATAATCCTTTTTCACGGCCATAAGCCAGTACGGCAGAAAAATCAATGCCTGCGCTAGAAACTTCGCCTATTTGAGCGCCAGTAATAGCATTGAATAATGGTGTCTCGACGCCTTGGCCGTCTTCCCATTGTCCGAGAATGTAATTTTGAAAACGTTGCATAGGTGCTTATTACATTAACCAACGCACTAAGTCGGCGCCATTGGCATAAACCATCAAAGAAAGAAGTAAGAAAATCCCGATATACTGCGCAACCTCCAATACTTTTTGAGGCGCTTCTTTGCCGGTTATCATTTCGTACAACAAGAAAATTACATGCCCGCCATCTAAGGCTGGAATTGGCAAGATATTCATAAAGGCCAAAATGATAGAGAGCAAAGCTGTTGTTAGCCAAAACGTATGCCAATCCCAAAGCGGAGGAAACATATTGCCAATAGAAGCAAACCCACCAATTTGTGTTGCGCCTTTTTTTGTAAAGACAAATTTAAACTGACTAACATAGTCTGAAAGGGTGTGGTAACCATAACTCATGCCGATACCAATACTTTGCGTAAACCCGTATTTTTTTTCGGAGAGTGCTTTTCGATCAATGAATTCCGAATTAGTCATGATGCCAATAGTGCCGTTTGATTTTACTTTTACTTCTCGAGTAATCGTGTCTTTCGCGTTGCCTCGCTGCGCAACTTTGATGTCTACCACTTTGTTCTTATTCGCAAATAAAATGGCTTGAAATTCATCGTAATACTGAATTGGCATTCCATTAACCTCGTAAACATGGTCTTTTGCTTGAAAGCCTGCTTGAAGTGCTGGTGAATTTTTGGTCACTTCTGCTACTTTCAAGCTTTTTGCGCGCAAGGTGAATGCAGGCAATGCGCCGACTTCAAATAATTGCTGATCAATATCAGAAGGCAGTGTGATTTTGGTTGTGTTTCCGTCCGGATGTTGAACAACAATATTTCGAGCCCCGCGAAGCAAAATTTCTTTATTGATGTCGTCTAAATTCAGTGGCTTGTCTCCTTCAATTTTTAAAATAATGTCGCCAGACGAGATTCCATATTTAGATAAAAAAGGATGCACTCCCAAACCTGCCTGAAGTTTGTTTTGATCTAGTGTTAACTGGCCCCAAGTAAAGACAACCGCAATATAAATCAAGAAACCTAATACTAGATTGACCGTAACGCCGCCTACCATTATGATGAGGCGTTGCCAAGTCTTTTTGCTGCGAAATTCCCATGGCTGAGGCTCATTTTTGAGCTGCTCGGTATCCATTGATTCGTCTATCATGCCGGCAATTTTAACAAACCCGCCCAATGGTACCCAACCAATTCCCCACTCTGTGGTATCTGGGTCTTCGGACCATTCTTTTGGAGGAGTTTTACTCAGCCACGAAGTTTTTTTAACGCCTTTCACTCGTTTCCAACGGAAAAGCGAAAAATATGGATTGAAAAACAGATAAAATTTCTCGACACGCGTCTTGAAGAGTTTTGCTGGTATGAAGTGTCCGAACTCATGAAGAGTAACGAGTATTGCCAATGAAGTAAGGAGCTGTGCTGCTTTAATAAGTATTTCCATTTTCTGTATTGTATTTTACAAAGATACCTTAAGTTTATTAGTGGGCCTCTAGCCAATTCGAAGCTGTTTTCATTTCAACCTCCATGGGTACTTCCATAGAAACGGCGCGTTCCATTGCATTTTTAACAAGTAATTGCATTTGTTGGATTTCCGCTCTATGCACATCAAATACAAGTTCGTCGTGGACCTGTAAAATCATTCTCGATTCTAGCTTTTCTTTGCTCATCGCCTCATGTACTGCTACCATTGCTAGTTTAATGATATCTGCGGCTGATCCTTGAATGGGCGCATTAATTGCGTTTCGTTCTGCAAATCCCCTGACTACTGCATTTGCAGAATGTATATCGGGTAAATATCGCCGGCGCTTGAGAATGGTTTCTACATAGCCGAATTCTCTCGCCTGGGCAATGACTTTATCCATGTACGTTTTAATGGTGCCATACTGTTCAAAGTAAGCGTCGATGATGCCTTTTGCCTCTGTGCGTGAAATTTGCAAGTTTTGCGCTAAACCAAATGCCGACTGGCCATAAATGATGCCAAAATTAACAGCTTTTGCTGCGCTGCGCTGTTCTCGCGTTACTTCGTCAATGGCCGTATGAAAAACTTTGGCCGCGGTCGCCGCGTGAATGTCGTGGCCACTTTTAAAAGCGGCGATCATGTTGGCATCGCCAGAGAGTGCAGCAATAATGCGCAGTTCAATCTGGGAATAATCGACGGCCATCAGCTGAAAATCTGTAGACCTAGGTACAAAAGCACGGCGGATTTCTCTGCCCTTAGCGGAGCGAACCGGGATGTTTTGAAGGTTCGGGTTATTGGAACTAAGGCGACCTGTTGCGGTAACAGTCTGCATGAAATTGGTATGAATTCTACCGTCAACAGGATCGCAAAGCGTAGGCAGTGGATCTACATACGTGCTTTTCAATTTACGCAACTGTCGGTACTCTAAAATGTGCCCAATAATTGGGTGGTCGTGTTCATGCTTTTGAAGAATGTCTTCTGATGTGGCGTATTGGCCTGTTTTGGTTTTTTTTGCTTTAATTGAAATCTTCAGCTTTTCAAACAAAATTTCTCCGAGTTGTTTAGGGGAGTCTATATTAAACGCTTCTCCTGCCAACTCTTTAATTTGCTGATCTAATTCTAGCAGTCGGGTATCTAACTCTTTGGAAAATGATGACAGCGCTTCAGTATCAATAGCAATGCCTTCTTGCTCAATTTCTTTGAGCACGCGCACTAAAGGCATTTCGACATCGTAAAATAAATGCCGTAAATGTGGTTTTTCGATTTCTGGCGCTAGTAATTTCTTTAATTGGTAAGTGATGTCGGCGTCTTCACATGCGTAATCTTTAATTTGCTCAGGCATTAATTCAGACATATTGCCTTGGTTTTTTCCTTTTTTACCGATGAGCGCTTCTATTGAAATCGGTTGATAGTTCAAGTAATATGTTGCTAAGAAATCCATGCCTTGTTTAGACTCAGGATTAATAAGATACTGTGCAATCATGGTGTCAAAGAGCGGGCCTCTAAATTGAATGCCATAACGATGCAATACTTTGAGGTCGTATTTGATATTATGAGCGATTTTTTCGATGGAATTATTTTCGAATACAGCAGCAAATTCTTGAACTATCTGTTTTGCGGAATCAAAATCAGCAGGGACGGCTACATAAAATGCCTCTCGAGGCTTATAAGAGAAAGAAAAGCCTACTAAATCTGCATGAAGCGCATCGATAGAATTCGTTTCCGTATCAAAACAGACCTCGCGTTGAACTAATAATAGAGCGAGTAATTCTTTGCGTTCTTCTGCCGAAGTAATGAGATGATAACTTGGCTTTTCTGTAGCGATTGTTTTATAGCTAGCCGTAGGAGCGGCCTCTTGTGGTTCCAGCATGCTTTGCATGCCAAAAAGATCGAGCTGAGCCTCTTCTTTATTGACCGGAGCTTGGGTTACGACAAGCTCTTCGCCGATAATGCGCTTGGCGAGTGTTCTGAATTCTAATTCCGTAAAGATGTCTCGAATAGCATCAGCATTGACTGGGCAGACCTTTAAATCTTTTTCATCAAATTCTATAGGCACGTCTCGAATAATAGTAGCTAACGATTTGGACATGAGTCCTTGTTGCTGAAATTGCTCGACATTTTCTTTTTGCTTGCCTTTGAGTTCGTGCACATTTGCAAACAAACCCTCCATGGAGCCGTACTTTGCCACTAAAGCCTTTGCGGTTTTTTCGCCAATCCCGGGAATCCCGGGAATGTTATCTGAGGCGTCGCCCCACAAACCCAGAATGTCAATCACTTGATTTGGCGCGTTGATCTCAAACTTTTCACAAACTTCTTTTACGCCTAATATTTCAGGAGGGTTTCCGCCCCTGCCTGGCTTATAGATGAATGTTTGTGGGCTGACTAATTGGGCGTAGTCTTTGTCGGGGGTCATCATGTAGGTTGTAAAGCCCCTAGGTTCGGCTAGCTTGGCAAAGGTGCCTATAACGTCGTCGGCCTCATAACCAGCAACTTCTAAAATAGGAATATTAAAGGCTTGTACAATTTGCTTGATTGGCTGAATCATGGATCGGATGTCTTCCGGCATTTGCTCTCGTTGCGCCTTGTACTCAACGTATTCCTCTTGGCGCTGGACAGAACCGCCCGGCGGATCAAAAACAACTGCTATGTGAGTAGGTTGTTCCGTCTTCAAAACATCGATAAGTACGTTGGTAAAACCAAAAGCAGCAGATGTGTTTTCTCCTCTTGAATTTACCCGTGGGTTCTTTGCAAAGGCAAAATAAGCCCTATAAATAAGCGCGTAAGCATCAAGTAAAAAGAGTTTTTTTGGGGCGACTGGAGTAAGCATTAGAAAGCAGGGATGAAAGGAATAAATTGGGCAGGTTCAATTTGTGCCTCTTTAGATATGGGAAAAGTCTTGTAAATAAATAAAACCCCCGCCTTCGGAAAGCCGCTGATTTTTACATTGGCTATAGGCTTCTTAGCCGCTTTATATGCAGTGGTAATAAATCCGGGCTCCGGTATCATGCGCAGCGGCACTGTAAGCTCACTCTCCCTGTGACCTCGAATTTTAATTGAGGAGTCTAAGTATAAATTGCCTATTTTCTGTTGATCGACAAATAATTCAAAAGAACCTGGCTTCATTTTAACCGGAACCCAAAGCTTATTTTGAATATGAAAACTTGCCTTAAACTTCACGAGCTGGCCGCTGAATTGTTCTATTTCTGTACCGTCAAAACTGATCAATTCAATTGGCTCTTGTATGCTTTTACAAGCCACTAACGTCAACAAAATAAATAGAGAGATGCCTATTTTCATGAGTTGATTTCACTAAAGTGTTTATAAAAATAAGGAATGGTTTCTATGCCCTTGAAATAATTAAACAAACCAAAATGTTCATTTGGGCTGTGAATGGCATCGCTGTCTAAGCCAAAGCCCATTAATATTGTTTTGAGCCCAAGCTCTTGTTCGAACATTGCAATTATTGGAATACTGCCACCGCTGCGAACAGGTATTGGTTTTTTTCCGAAAGTGGTTTCATACGCACGGCTTGCTGCTGCATATGCCGAAGAATCTGTTGGGGTTACAACGGGCTCTCCTCCGTGGTGAGGTGTAACTTTAACGCGCACACTCAATGGCGCAATGCTTTCAAAGTGTTTTTGAAAAAGGTTGGTAATTTCTATAGGATCTTGATCTGGCACCAAGCGCATAGAGATTTTTGCAAACGCCTTAGAGGCAATAACCGTTTTTGCACCCTCGCCCGTATAACCGCCCCAAATACCATTAACATCTAAGGTAGGGCGAATGGATCCGCGCTCCATGGTGCTATAACCTTTTTCACCATGGGTCGACTGAATATCCAAAGCTTCGCAATAAGCTAATTCAGAAAATGGTGCTTTGGCCATTTCGGCGCGGTCTTCATTTGATAGCTCGACAACTTTGTCGTAAAACCCAGGAATGGTAATGCGCATATTTTCGTCATGTAAGCTCGCTATCATCTGAGTGAGCACATTAATTGGGTTTGCTACACAGCCGCCATAAAGCCCTGAATGAAGGTCTCGGTTCGGGCCCGTGACTTCTACCTCAACATAGCTGAGGCCTCGCAACCCTGTTGTGATAGAAGGCGTATCGTTAGCTAACATTCCCGTATCTGAGACCAATATAATATCTGCTTTTAGTTTACTTTTATTTTCACGAACAAATACCGCAAGGTTTGGACTACCGACCTCTTCTTCTCCTTCAATCATGAGTTTGAGGTTGCAAGGGAGCTCTTGTGCTTGAAGCATTGCTTCTACTGCTTTAACGTGCATAAAAAATTGACCCTTGTCATCGCAAGCCCCACGCGCAAAAATAGCACCATCCGGATGAATAGCCGTTTGCTTGATGACCGGCTCAAATGCCGGGGTGTGCCATAATTCTAAAGGATCTGCTGGCTGCACGTCGTAGTGACCATAAACCAGAACTGTCGGCAATGATGAATCGATGATTTTTTCAGCATAAACAATAGGATGCCCCGCTGTAGGAATCACCTCTACCCCGTCTAAACCAATATCATTAAAATGTGCCGCTAGATGAGTTGCGCAGGCGGCCACCTCTTGCTGAAACGCAGGATCAGCCGAAACAGAAGGAATTCGTAAAAGTGAAAATAACTCTGCCACAAACTTATCTTTGTGTTGACTTATAAATTGTTGTGTTTTTTCCATAATTTTTTGCTGCTTCAAAGTTGCGAAAAATCGTTGTGTTTTGCTGCTTAGGAGTTTATATTAATTTTGTAATGCAACTTTATTGTCTTTTTTGACGTCTAACCGACAACTTGCGCATATGAAACACTTACTACACCTCGTTTTTATTTTTGGATTCGGTTCGCTTTTTGCACAGCCAATAGCTGTCTCCACCACCCAAACCCCTCAACAATTAGTAGATAATGTTTTGTTGGGTTTTGGTGTAACGGCGTTAAATGTAACGGTTAATGGAGATCCGCTACTTGCAAACACCAGCCAGCTAAATTTAGGCTACTTCACAAATAGTAATGCTGGCTTCCCCATTGCCAACGGGCTCATTCTAACCACAGGGAATGCCTCTGGTGCCGTCGGGCCAAACAACAGCGGCTCATTTACAAACAATATGCCCGCCACTCCAATTGTCGGTTTTGATCCTCATCTCAACGACATTGCTGCAGGTGGTGTAAACAACGGTGTTGTCTTAGAATTTGATTTCATTCCTTCTGGCGATACTTTAGTCTTTAATTACATGTTTGGCTCTGATGAATACCCCGAGTTTTCCCCTTCTTCATATAATGATGCATTCGGGCTCTTCTTGTGGGGTCCTGGAATATCCGGTCCGCATGTATTAGCCGGATACCCCAATGGAGGTGCTAATATTGCTACTATTCCTGGCGGAATCCCCGTAACTATCAACAACATTGGCCCTTCATCTAACACGCAATATTATACCAATAATTTGGGTGGTGCTGCCTACGGTGATGCGCTTCAATACGACGCCACCACAACGCTCTTAACTGCTGCCGCCTCTGTGCAATGCAACCAACTTTATCACATCAAATTAGCGATTGCAAATGTCGGTGACCTAGCCTATGATTCTGGCGTCTTTCTAGAAGCTGGCTCCTTTAGTTCTGAAGCCGTTGATGTTGCGGTTGCTACTGTCTCGGGCGATACCACTATTATAGAAGGATGTACTTATGCTGATTTTATTTTTACACGCCCTCCTGGGCAAACCAACGACACCCTAATTATTAATTACACCATAGGTGGGGTTGCACAACAAGGCATAGATTACAATACATTGCCAAATCCAATTGTTTTCTTGCCTGGTGAAGACACGGTTATCATTACCCTAACCCCTACTCAAGACGGCGTTAATGAAGGCTTCGAGTCTGTAATTATTAGTGTAGAAATCATTAACCCTTGCGGAGACACCATCACCTCCTCTGGAACCATTTATATAGGCGAAGGGCCGATTATCAATATTCTTGGCAACAACCCAACTGTATATTGTGCAAGCGATAGCGTTTGGCTCACCGCAAACGCCTCTGGTGGTTATGCCCCATATGATTACCAATGGGAAAATTTAGCTGGGGCTAATCTTGGCACCAACGACTCCATTTCAGTAGGAATCAGTCAAAACGGCACTATGTATTATTTAGTAACTGCTACTGACAACTGTAATTTTACCCAGACCGACACCGTTACCATTACCATGAACCAAATTTTGGCCATTGACACCATTTTTGTTGGGCCTTCTACTTGTGTGCCAACAGGTTTTGTTTCTGTTCAGGTATCGGGCACACAAGGTGTGCCTCAATACAACTGGTCAGGCCCCGGCCCCGGTGGTTTTATAGATGCCTCGGTATGGCAGAATATTCCTTCGGGAATGTATTATATCACTGTAGAAGATAATGTGTGTTCTGTTTCAGATAGCGTATTTGTCGATGTGCTTGACCCGCCGGTGGCTGAGTTTAGTGCAAGTGTAACAAGTGGCTGTGCGCCTTTAAGCGTAACTTTTACCAACACCAGTCAAAACGCAAGTACTTTTAGTTGGAATTTTGGCGATGGCCAAAGCGCCAGTAGTAATGACCTCAGCGCTCAAAACCATGTTTTTGATGTACCATTCGGAGCATATACCGTTACACTAACTGCCAACCAAGGGCCACAATGTTCAGATGTAACAACCATTGCTATTCAGGTAGATGTCTGTGGATGTACAGACCCCCAAGCTACCAACTACAACGCAAATGCAAACGTCAATGACGGCTCTTGTGTTTACCCAACTGGTTGTACTGATTCTTTGGCACTTAATTTTGATGCTACAGCGCAAATCGACGATGGTAGTTGCCAATACCAACAGCCGTTTGGTCCAAATGTTATCTCGCCTAACAATGATGGAGACAACGATGTATTTTTCATTCGCAATACCGAAAGTCTGACCACCTTGGAATTAATTATTTTAAACAGATGGGGCAATGTTGTTTATCAAGAGTTGTCGACGAATGTTCAGCTTAAGAATCCGCAGTGGGATGGTAAAATCGACGGGCAAACGGCTGAAGAAGGGATCTATTTCTACAAATTTGTAGGCTATCTTGGTATCAACCAACAAGAAACAACCGGTCATGGCTTCCTCCACCTCGTGGACAAACAGTAAGTAACGGTTTGAATTGAAATGAAACCTTCACTATTGCGCTACGTTTTACCCGGTTTTGTGGTAGTAGCCGCAATAGTTGTTTTCTTTTACTACGTCCAATTGCCTCGCGAAGCTGTTGGGGGTGCTAAATACGGAGGGGTGCTAAATATCTCTGTTAAAAGTGAACGGTTAACTATTTTTCCACTTGCTGATCATACGCTAGATCACCACCGCATACAGCAGCTTGTTTTTGAACCGTTGCTCCGGCCTTCGCAAACCCAGCGCGGTTGGAAATATTTTCTTGCCAATAGAATTACAAGTTTAAGCGCCGGTAAAAAATTGCGCATACAACTTCGCAAAAATGTACATTTTTCCGATGACCCCTGTTTTCGCTTTCACTCTTCAGAACTCTCTGCTGAAGATGTCGCATTTAGCTTAAGCCTCGCTTGTTCAAAAAAAACGAGTACAAAACAAGATCTTATTTTACCCCAAATAATAGAGGGAGGTCTTGTGTTTTACGAACAAAATGCCAACCCTCTTGAGTCCACCGTTCGTGGAATTCGCATCATTGATAATTACACCCTAGAAATTTCGCTAACCGGTTCTTACAATCATTTTTTGAATGTCTTATCTAGTCCTAGTTTAGGTATACTTAGTAAACAGGCCGTGCAATATTACGGCAAGAAAATAGACGCAAACCCAGTTGGGACAGGACCCTTTCTCTTGTATAAGGCCGATAAAAAGAATTATACATTTAAGCGCAATACAAATTATTGGCGGCATGACCGTTTTGGAAACCAACTTCCTTATCTCGAAGAAATTCGCTTAAAAATTAACGTGCCAGGAGAAGATGCACATGCGCTTTTTTTAAAAGGCCAACTTGATTTACTATTTGATTTGCCCATCGAAGATTTACAAGGAGCCTTCGGAACACTTTACGACGCAAAACGCGGTAAAAATCCGCTGCACGAAATTTATATTAAACCAGCGGCGAAAGTACATTATTTGCAATTCAATTGTACGCAGGCGCCTTTTGATAATCCCAACATAAGAAAAGCGTTTGCAATGGCAATTGACGCGACAACCATATGCAATAATGTTTTGATGGGAGAAGGTCGCTCATTAAACAATCTGTTGATACCAACCACAACTCAACACAAAAATCCTTATCTCCAACCAGACAACCGAAGCTTCTCTGAGAAAATGAAAGAGGCAAAAGCCTTATTGCAACAAGAGGGCTACTCATCTATGGCCTCATTTCCGAAAATCAAATTTTATATGGGTAGCAAAAAAAACACAGCAGCTTATAAATGGTCAGTAGCAGTAGCCCGAATGCTCGAGCAGCATCTTGGGATTACCCTTGAATTGTTTGAGCAGCAACGAAACTTAAATATGCCGCCAGCGTCGATTTGTCGTGTCGGTTGGGTTGGTGATTACCCGGGCCCAGAATCTTATCTAAGGCTTTTTTACAGCGCGGCCCAAAAACAACTATACTTTAAAAATAAGCTCGTCGACTCTCTGTATTTGGCCTCGGTTTTTGCGGGTTCTACAAGTGAAAAGGTTGAGTCGCAGCACCGCTGTGAAAAAGCGATCATAGACCAACAAGCACTAATACCTATCTATACTGAAGATTTTATCGCCCTCTATCGAATTGGCGTTCGAAATTTTAATCTCAATGAATCAGGCCTTCTAGACTACGCAAAAGTATTTATCAAAGAGTTATAAAAACAATGCGTTTACTTAAGATTGTCTTCTACCCACATCTTTCCCCAGTTTTCGTGTTCTGTTGTAGTCCAAAGTTCTGGGTAAAAAATGCGTTTTTGAAATCTTGGAGGTAAATACTTTTGCCAATTGGTGCCGCCTGTGGCTGCCACGTCTTTATCTTGTCGGGCTAGGTACTTCACCGCTGATTTATAATGTGCAAGTGGCCAATTGATATTTACATTGGTGTCGTTTTGACGAAGTATTTGTTTCACGTTTTCATCGGCTTGATCTTCCTTGCTCAGGCGTAAATATACCTGCCATAAGTTTTTATCCTTACAATGGTTGCCAAGTGCTATAAAGTGGCTCTTGTACTTTTCTTCAAACTGTATGAGCGTCAGGGTTTTCTTGCCACTCTCTGCCTCAGTGGCTCCTGCTTTCCAGTAGATATGGTCAAACAATTGGTTGATATCCTTTACACCACGTTTTTCTTCGCGTACATCTTTTGCTACTAAATTGATAAAATCAGTGCTGTAAATTTCTATTTCTCTGTATTGAGCAGATTGAAACCCTGATGCAGGCAATAAACTCATGCGGAATTTTAAAAATTCTTCCCGATCCATCCCATCTATCATGACTTCAAAACTTTTCACTAAGGCATCGAAATAACGATTGATGCGGCCCACCCGGTCAATAAAATGGGTTTTATTGAGGCTCGTCATTTGCCCAAGGGCCTCAAATTCGCGCAGCGCTAACTTGAAATAGAGCTCTGTAATTTGATGATACATGATGAAAACAACCTCGTCTGGAAAAGATGTTTTTGGTTTTTGTAAACTCAAAAGGGTGTCTAGTTGAATGTAGTCCCAGTAGGTGGTGACGTCGGCATGCAGCAAGCCCTCTAAATAAGCATTAAAATCTTCGCCAAGCGCGGCATATTTTTCATTTAACTGACTAAGTTTCTCTTTGAGCTCTGCTGTGATTTCCATCTTTTTTTACTTGATATGCTAGTCCGAAATTAAACAAAATTTAAGTGCTTTGAGAATTTTTACCTTTGTAGTATAATCAAACTCGCGCATGATCAACTACAATCCAAAAAACTGGCTCAATTTTATCTTTTCATTTCATAAAAGCGACACTATTCGAATGATGTGGAAAGAGCTTATTTATATCAGCGCGCTCTCCATACTTATCGCCTATGTGGAAATTACTTTTTTTCCAGAGGCATACTTTTTAAAAAATCTAACCGCTGTTTATTCATTGCTCGGCTTTGTTATTTCCCTTCTGTTGGTTTTTAGAACCAACACCGCTTATGATCGTTGGTGGGAAGGACGAAAAGCGTGGGGGGCTCTGGTTAACGATACCCGTTCGTTAAGTTCTAAATTAAGTGCGCTCCATTTAACAGCGGGAGAAAAAACATCCTTTACTCGGCTTATTCCGCTCTTTGTTTATGCAACTAAACAACATTTACGCAACCAGGAACTTCAAGAAGAGGGTGCTGCTCAACTCGATTTAAGCGATTTGGAATTAAGCGGCCACCAGCCTTTGAGAATTGTCCAAATATTGCGCGCTGAGGCCGAACAACTACACCAAAAAGGAACTGTTCAACATATGCAATGGTTTGCGATAAATAATGATTTAGACGCACTTATTGACTCCCTAGGAATAAGTGAGCGAATTAAAAACACCCCCATTCCTTTTTCTTACAGCCTCTTTATCAAAAAGTTTATCTTCATTTACGTCATCACGATGCCGGTGGCATTTGTTCCGTTATTTGGATATTTGTCGGCGTTTATCTCCACTTTTGTGTTCTATGCGCTGGTCAGTATGGAATTATTGGCAGAAGAAATTGAGGAGCCTTTTGGTATAGACGAAAACGATTTGCCTACAGATCAACTTTGCTTGACCATTCAAGATAACGTGCAACAAATCTTTGGGGCATAAAAAAAGCGCCTAGCGGCGCTTTCAGAAAATATGATTGGTGTGTTTTTTAAGATTTCACTTCGTCCTCAAAAATGCGTTTTGGTCGCAATTGCTCGAACAAACCCAAGGTAAGCCAATAAGGAAGGATGAACCCTAATAAAAAGAACAACATCCAAAAGGCCATACCGCCTATTAAAAGAAACATTACAATACCGAAAGTGCTCATCTTCTATTATTTTTGCATTTGAAAACACGTCAAAATTACATAAATTAATTCACAAACACCAAAAAATGGAATATCGCATCGAAAAAGACACAATGGGAGAGGTAAAGGTTCCTGCCCACCGCTATTGGGGAGCACAGACCGAAAGATCTCGAAACAATTTTAAAATTGGCCCCGAAGGCTCGATGCCCATCGAGGTTATTCATGCTTTTGCCTACCTCAAAAAAGCCGCTGCTCATGCCAATCATGAACTAGGTGTTTTAGCGCAAGAAAAAAGAGACCTCATCTCCAAAGTTTGTGATGAAATTTTAACCGGTCAGCACAACAATGAGTTTCCATTGGTTATATGGCAAACCGGCTCTGGCACGCAATCTAACATGAATTGCAATGAAGTCATTGCAAACCGCGGCCACGTGATCAGCGGTGGACAACTATCTGATGTGGACAAGATGCTCAACCCCAACGACGATGTCAATAAGTCACAATCTTCTAATGACACTTACCCTACTGCAATGCACATTGCGGCCTATAAAATGGCCGTTGAAGTAACCCTGCCAGGGCTCAAACACCTCCGAGACATTCTTCAACAGAAAGTAGTCGAATTCAAAGACATCGTCAAAACAGGACGCACCCACTTTATGGATGCAACGCCCCTGACCCTCGGTCAAGAATTTAGTGGTTATGTGGCACAACTTGACTACTCCATGCGCGCAATAAACAATGCATTAGAAGTGGTCGCTGAGTTGGCTTTAGGCGGCACTGCTGTCGGAACAGGTCTCAACACACCTAAAGGCTATGATGTTTTAGTTGCGCAAAAAATTGCTGACTTTACTGGGCTTCCTTTCATTACTGCGGCCAATAAATTTGAGGCCCTTGCTGCTCACGACGCTATGGTCGAGCTGTCTGGCGCACTAAAAAGATCAGCTGTCTCCTTAATGAAAATTGCAAATGACATCCGCATGCTTTCTTCTGGGCCGCGTTGCGGAATTGGCGAAATTATTATACCAGACAACGAGCCCGGGTCATCTATTATGCCAGGAAAGGTGAACCCAACTCAACCAGAAGCACTTACTATGGTTTGTGCACAAGTCATGGGTAACGACGTAACC
>JALRJE010000003.1 GCA_023268965.1 Crocinitomicaceae bacterium | reverse complement strand
TGAAAAGAAACCAATTCTTGATGTGCTGCTGACTTGAGTAAATAGTAATAGGGTCCTTGCGCTAAAAACGCTACTTCAACAGTTTGGTTGATGGTTCCGGCCGACACAAAGCCTTCAAAGACTTTTGACCATACTTTACCCTGCTGATCTACCAAGAAAATCTCGTAGTGCTCTCCTCGGCTATTAAATTGAATTTGATGCTGATTTAAACTCGGATTCGGATAAACCAACGACTTTTGTTGCGCTAATTCGCCTGAATCAGCAATAGAATTAGTACACCCTTGCAAAAGATCGAGGTAATTGATTTGCTGCTCAAATAAACCTTGTATCACATTCGGATCCACCTCAAACCAATCTTTTAAAATACTGGCATATACATCCCTAAAGTCAATAGCCATTGTTAAACCCGCTTGATTATTGACTTGATTTGGAATTTGAGGATTGGCGCCAATGATACCAGTGCTAATACATGATCCAAACATAAGCAAAGGTGCTGCATCTCCATGATCCGTACCCAGACTGCCATTACTCGCAATTTGTCGGCCGAATTCAGAAAATGTAAGGCCCGCAACGCGCTGCTCCAAGCCCAATAATTGAAGGTCGTGTTGAAAGGCGCGTACCGCATCGGAAATACGCTGAAGCAAGTTGGCATGCAACCCTTCTTGTACATCATTTGCATCTACTTGCCCATCATGGGTATCAAAACCATTTACATTAAGGATATATACTTTGGTTTTTAAACCGCCCGAAATCATTTGCGCTACATACTTGAGTTGTACTGCCAATGGATTGAGCGGGTCATACAAGTTCGACAAAGAATTACCCGAACTTGCCGCACTGCTAATTTGCTCGCCGTACTCGTTGGTTTGATTGATCAGTGTTGAAATATATTCGATTTGCCCTCCATAATAGGTGCCATCATTAGTAACTGATGTCAACAATAAATTAGAAGAATTAAAAGGATTAGAGACCGCGTGGCTAAAATTACCCATTAGCCCCTGACAAGTAGAAGATACCTCAGAACCCATAGAAATGGCAAAAGGATCTTGATAATCAACGTTCGGATATGCATCAGGAAAATTCGGATAAGCGCTGTCAAAATAACGGCCAAGCCACCCACTTGTTTGATTGATATCCAAGGCGCCTGTGGTCCAGATATCCATGGACCGGAAATGAGAGCGGTTGGGCTCAGGATAACCAACATTTTGTATCACTGAAAGTTTGCCCTCATTAAACATGGTTTGCATCCCGGACATTTTAGGATGTAAGCCCACTGTTGAAGTTAAAGGCAAAATGGAATTCTCAGGAATAAGAATGTTAGCCCTTTGCACGACTAACTCTGCGTATTGGTCGCGAGGAAAAATCATATTCAAGCCATCGTTTCCGCCGTTCATTCGAATCAAAACCAAGACTTTGTCTTCGGCGCTCTTAGGAACTGAAAACAGTTCTTTGGCAATAGCCTGCATCGAAAAACCGTTTTGCACAAAAGGCAAAGAAAGGCTGGCTAAGGCCCCATTTTTAAGGAAGGATCTTCTTTTCATTAGCAAACGTGAAATTGAGGCATTTTGAACATGACGTTGAGTACTGCCTGCATGCGCAGTTCAACTGGATTATAAAAAACCGGATTGGTCGGATCATTTAAATACTCATTGTATTGGATAGTCCATTCAAAATCGGGCAAGCCACCTGTTAGGATATTCTTCAAAGCAAGTTGATCTGCCACCGGAATTTCTTTTGGATAGAACACAACACAAAGATCGTTGATGACAGCAGAGGCAGTTGCCGGTGCAGATAGTCCGTTTAACAAGTCTATTACCTTAATCTTAAAAGTATTTCCGTTGACATTTAAACCGTTTGATGTCAATAAATTGGCGACGTCAAAGCGCTTTTTAATGTAAGAAGAATTGATCCAAAGTCTGTAAAAAGCTGGCGCTTGATAATATGGTGTCCAGCCGGCAACGCTTGGTGGCGCAGCATAGGCCTGCCCCATCTGATCTGCCAAGCCGTACATAGATAAGTAAATTTGATAGTTGCTTTGCAAATCAAAATTTGCCGTGGTGCCAGAGGTATTGAGCATTGCGCAAAGTGTTTCGAGTGGAGAACGAATAATAGCTCCTCTGACACTGATGTCATAGAAGTGCTCACTCGAAAATAGCGCCATGAGCACGGGTGCTACCTCAAAGTTATTGGTCGTAAATATTTGAGCCATAGCAGCAATGATATTTTGCTCGACCCAAGGTGTGATATCGTAGTTTACAAAATATCTGTAGAGTTTCCTGCAAATATATGTTGCGGTATCTGCTTGATTAAAAACGACATCTATGTAGTTGGCGTACTCAATAGCACCGGCAGCACTGATGCTCTGACTTGCAAAATGATAAGATAGTGTTTTGTTGGTGTTGTCGTGGAGATTAGGCATAAACTGACTGGTCACCTGCGTTTGGGTCGAGCTGCGCACACCCTGCACAATGTAGCCCGTAAAAATCTTTGCAGCAGCTGCTACGTCTTGTTCGGTAAATGTGCTGTAGTCTCCTGCTGCAAGTTGCGCACCCTTACCTACCGTAAATAGTTCCAGTAATTCTCGTCCATAATTCTCATTTGGAGAAAAAACCGTGTTGGTATTGCCATTTAAAAATAACAACATACAAGGGTCAATGGTCACTTCTTTGACGAGTTGCTTTACATTGCCGAGCGCATGTTGCCTGAGTAATTGCAAGTAATGATACATAGCTCTAGCATCACCAGAGGTGGTCACACCAAAATGATTTTGCCAAAAAAACTGCATCTTTTCTGTTAAACTCAGGCTTTCTTGATTCAGGTTTTTAGCAAGCCATGCGCCCAGAGATTTCATGCGTGCCGCCTCTGTTTGTTGATTTGCTGTCGTGTTCGCAGGATAAACTGCCGATACCCAAGATTCACCCAAATTGACAACTTGTTCGCCAGCGTCATAGGCCAAAGGTTCATCGGTAACGGATGGCAGAAACAACTGATTGAGTGCCGAAGCTAAACCAAGATTTACCGTGTTTTGAATTTGCTGATAGGAAGCGCCAAATGTGCAACGCCTCAGAAGATGAGCGGCTTGTTCGGATGTCCATGGACCTGAATAAGGTATCATTGTGGAAAAATTTACTGACAAAGTACAAAATTATACCAATCAAAGCAACCGTAAAACACAAAATACGTTCTCATAACACAAATATTTAATATAAATTTGCCTACCTACAAAACCTACTACCCTATGCTGAAAAAGCTAATCTTTTCTATACTCCTTCTCTCCACCTTTTTTACGAAGGCTCAACAATCTGTAACCTTTAACTACACCGGTGCGCTACAAACTTGGACCGTGCCAGCTTGCGTGTATTCGATTCAAGTAGATGTTCGCGGAGCAAAAGGCGGCGGAGTTTTGGGCACTCCTTTTGTTGGTTCAGGTCAAGGTGGAAACGGCGCAAGGGTTCAACATCCAAGTATTGCCGTTACACCCGGACAGGTTCTTGAAATTCGTGTTGGAGGTTGCCCTACGGGCCCAGCTGGTGGTTGGAACGGTGGCGGCAATGGCCATGCCAGTCCCAATTCTCAAAATGAATCTAAAGGGGGTGGTGGTGCTTCGGACATTCGTGTTTCCCCTTTTGCACTGAACAACCGCATTGTTGTTGCCGGTGGTGGTGGCGGCCGTGCAGGGGGTTCAGGGCAGTCTAATTACCAAGCAACAGGAGGTCAAGGTGGTTGCGCTACCGGCCAAACAGGTACTGGATCTCCATTTACTGGAACAGGTGGTGGAGGTGGAACTCAGGTTTCAGGTGGAAATGGCGGCCCCCCGTGGGGTGGTGGCCAACCCGGAACAGCTGGTGCAATTGGCAACGGAGGTAATGGCGGTTTTTATACCTCTGCTTCTGGCGGCGGCGGCGGCGGCGGCTATTTTGGCGGCGGAGGTGGCGGTGCAGATAACTGCTGTACCGGAGCCAATGGCGGCGGCGGTGGCGGCGCTGGATCAAGTTTTTACCCAGCCGGCGGCACTTGCACCCAAGGTTTTCAGACTGGTAACGGTCAGGTAGTCATTACCTACACTGCTGGCTCTACCTCTGTAACAGTAGCTAACAATGGGCCTTATTGTGTTGGTGACCAAATCAACCTCACCGCAACCACAGGTGCGCCAGCATACACTTGGGCAGGTCCAAATGGCTTTACTTCAACGCAACAAAACCCAACTATCCCAAATGCAACAGCGGCAATGGCGGGCGTTTATACACTCACTTATGATGCCGGAGGCTGTATTTCTACCGCAACAACAACTGTGGTGGTCAACATACCTGTGCTGCCTACCTTCAATCAAATTGCACCCATTTGTGAAGATGCAACGGCGCCAAGTTTGCCAAATTTATCGACGAACGCTCCAGTCATCCAAGGTACCTGGAACCCTGCCGTTATCAACACTGCAAACTCAGGCACATTTACCTATACATTTACCCCGAATGCAGGTTTCTGTGCAACACAGGCCACCATGAACATTCAAATTTTGCCCAACGAACAGGCCACCTTTAACCAAATTCCAGATCTCTGCATCAACGATGCTGCACCTGCGCTACCAGCAGCCTCGACCAACAATATTCCCTACACGGGCGTTTGGAGTCCGTCGGTTATTTCAACAGCAGTGGCCGGAACAGCAACATACACCTTTACACCTACTGCTGGTCAGTGTGCTTTTCCAGCCACAATGGACATCATTACCCATGCACTTACCACACCTCAGTTTAACCCTATGGGGCAAATTTGTCAGTACATGACCAATGTAGTCATCCCGACCACCGCAACGAATACAACAAGCTATTTAAATGGGCCGCTCATCACGGGTTCATGGAATAACCCAACGGTAATTACGACGTCTCCAGGAACGGTTAATTATACCTTTACCCCAGATCCCAATCAATGTGCCACAACACTCACTTTCCCGATTACCGTTGACCCATTGATTATTCCGCAGTTTACACAAATAGCGCAATTATGTCAGGACGACGCCAATCCTATTTTTCCAACAACCTCAAATAATTTACCAGGTATTACAGGATCTTGGACTCCACCAAACATAGACACTTCCATTCCGGGTATTTTCACCCATACCTTCTTCCCTGACCCTGGGCAGTGCGGTGATACCGTAGACATGCTCATCACGGTTATAGCGGCAGTTCCACCTACTTTTGTTGCCGATACGCTCTCTGGTTGTAATCCACTTCTGGTCAATTTAAGTACAATCGGTGCGGTACAAGGTGCTGTGTATACATGGTATTGGGGAGGTTCTCAAATTGGCCAAGGCAATAACTTTTCCTACACTTTTGATGCGAGCGGTTACCACGATATCACTTTAGAATACAACCTTTTAGGCTGTGTAGAAACCACCACCTACAACGATTATATTTACATGGAGAGCTATCCAGAGGCTTCTTTTGCAGCCCTACCCGGAGCCCTTACCGAGAGCACCATGCCTATTCAATTTATCAATAATTCTATAGGTAGCAACATGTCCTACTTCTGGGATTTTGATGACAACACAACAAGTACGGAAGAAAACCCTAACCACATGTATGTGGGTGTTTCTGATAATTTGTTGGTTACGCTAACTGCGTCAACACCTCTTGGTTGTGCAGACGAATATCAACTGAACCTGCCTGTAATTGCAGAACCCATTTATTACGTTCCTAATACCTTCACTCCAGATGAAGACGAACACAACCAAACTTGGCAAGCAGTGTTCACAACAGGTTTTGATCCACATGCATTCCATTTAGCGGTTTACAACCGTTGGGGAGAGGTCATTTGGGAAACCAAAGATGCTACACAAGCCTGGGACGGCACCTACGGCTTAGAAGGCACCAAAGTACCATCAGGCATGTACACTTGGAAACTCCAATTTGAAACCAAAGAAAATGACTATCGCAAGATAGTCACAGGGCACTTAAATCTGATTAGATAGTGCACCCTCTTATCAAGCAAAAAGGCGAGCCGTTGGCTCGCCTTTTTTATTTTTTTCTAAAAAATATTTTAACGGGTACGCCTTCAAAATCAAAGCGCTCTCTTAAGCGGTTTTCTAAGAAGCGCTTGTATGCATCAGTGAGGTACTGAGGCAGGTTACAAAAGAAAGCAAAAGCTGGCGCGTGCGTTGGCAACTGCGTCACAAACTTAATTTTAATGTACTTGCCTTTCATAGCTGGAGGAGGCGTGGCCGCAATTATCTCGAGCATGACTTCGTTGAGCTCATGGGTTGGAATCTTGCGCGTGCGGTTTTCAAAAACGCGCATGGCTGTTTCTAAAGCGCGGTGTATGCGTTGTTTTTCGATGGCAGAGGTAAAGATAATCGGGACGTCGTTAAATGGTGCCAGCTGCTCGCGCAAGTCGGCTTCAAATTTGATCATGGTGTTTTGATCTTTTTCGATCAAATCCCACTTATTGACCAAGACCACAACTCCTTTTGAATTCTTTTCGATCATGTAAAAGATGCTGAGATCTTGCTTTTGAATACCCTCAGCAGCATCTATCATAAACATACAAACGTCGGCGTTTTCAATGGTGCGCACTGACCTGAGGACAGAATAATATTCGATGTCTTCGGTTACTTTTGCTTTTTTACGGATTCCGGCGGTATCAATTAATAAAAAGTCAAAACCAAAAGATTTGTAGCGGGTATGGATGGCATCACGGGTGGTTCCCGAAATATTGGTTACGATATTGCGCTCTTGACCCGTTAAGGCATTCACCATAGATGATTTACCTACGTTTGGCCTCCCTACAATTGCAATGCGTGGCAAGCTATCTTCTTCACGGATAGACTCGTCCTCTTTATTAAAAAATTTGACGAGTTCATCAAGGATTTCTCCGGTACCGCTTCCATTCGCTGCACTGAGGTCAAAAACTTCACCTAAACCAAAAGCGTAAAATTCCGACGAAAGCCCGACGCGCTCGGTGTTGTCTACCTTATTGGCGGCGATGAGAACAGGCTTCTTACTTTTGCGCAATAATTGTGCTACAGTTTGGTCCATTTCGACAATACCGGTCATGACATCTACCATAAAGACAATAACGGTTGCTTCTTCTATGGCAATTTGAACTTGCTTTCTGATTTCACCTTCAAAGATGTCCTCTTTGGTGGTGGCATAACCTCCGGTATCGATAACTGAAAATTGATAGCCGTTCCACTCCCCTTTTCCGTAAAGGCGGTCTCGGGTAACGCCACTTACCTCCTTTACAATGGCATCGCGAGATTCTGTCAAGCGATTGAACAAGGTAGATTTACCGACGTTTGGACGTCCGACAATTGCAACTATATTACTCATGATTCTTGTGCTTAATATCCGTATTTCTTGAGTTTGGCATCGGAATGGCGCCAGTCTTTGTCTACTTTGACATAATTCTCGAGGAATACTTTTGTTTCTAAGAATTTTTCCATGTCAAGGCGCGCAGCTTTACCAATTCTTTTGAGCATTTCTCCGCCTCGGCCAATGATAATACCCCGTTGAGAGTCTCGCTCCACGATGATATTTGCCCTAATGCGGGTGAGGCCCGGTTCTTCTTTGTATTCTTCAACCTCCACCTGCGTGCTGTATGGTATTTCTTTCTGACAGTGAATAAAGATTTTTTCTCTGATGATTTCTGAAATGAAAAAACGCATGGGGCGGTCAGAAATTTCTTCTTTGTCGTAGTATGGTGGGCTTTCTGGAATGAGACTGAGGATTTCTTCCCAAACAGCCTCTATATTGAATTGATGCAATGCTGAAATGGCATAAACCTTTGCATTGGGTAATTTTTCTTGCCAAAAAACAACCCGCTCCATGACTTTAGCTTGTTCTGAGCTGTCTATTTTATTGATCAGACAAAGCACAGGAACCTTGAGCCTCTGAATGCGCTCAAGCGTTTCTTTGTGGTTCATGTCATTTTCATGGGTATCAGTCATGAATATAAGGACATCGGCATCTGAAATAGAGGCATTAACGTAATCCATCATGTTTTCATGAAGCTTGTAGGCCGCATTAACGACACCTGGTGTATCTGAAAATACAATTTGATAATCTTCTTCATTGACAATTCCTAGGATGCGATGACGGGTAGTTTGCGCCTTGGAACTTACTATGGATAGTTTCTCACCAACCAATTGGTTCATGAGTGTAGACTTCCCCACATTTGGAGAACCTACAATATTGACAAAACCTGATTTGTGCGCCATAGTTGAATAAAGTGCAAAGGTACGATTATTTGATGGGATGCTCATCAACGAGATAAATGTCGAATGAAAACTTATTTTTTTAATTTCGTAATATGGAAACAATTGAACAACAAATTATAGCGCTCAAATCTCAACTAACCGGAGACTTATTTTCAGATATTGAAACACAGCAAAAAATCTATGAGCTCAAAAAGCAATTGAACCCAGCAATTGAACACACGCCCGAACAAGACGACGACGATGATTGTTTGTATTGCGGAAGTTAAAAAAGCTGCTGACGCTTCAAGAGATATTTTAAGAGTACTTGATCGTATCCCTCTTCAATTGGTGCCGGCATAAAATCAATGCTGTTGTTCAAACACCTTTTACTAATTTGCTCAAAATATGTACTGATAGCCGCCTGGTATTTTTCACGGACTTCTCCTGGACGCAGGAGCATGCGCTCACCCGTTTCCATGTCGATGAGCTGGTAAGGTCGGTCTTCTAATTGGAAAGATTTTTCTAGGCCTTCGTGGTGTACATGAAATAAAATGACCTCGTGTTTATTGTGCTTGAGGTGTTGCAAAGCATCGAAAAGTGCGTCGGTGTGCTGTGGATCATCGAGAAGGTCTGAGAAAAGAATAACTAGACTCCGTTTGTGGGTGAGTTCTGCAACCGCATGAAGCGCTGCAATGGAAGCCGTTTGCTTTTTAGCTTTCTCTTGGTATGTGCCTAAGCGTCTTTCTAGCTCACTATATAAGTAGCGGTGGTGCAAAAGAGAAGATTTAGCTGCTGTCTGAAGCTCGAGTGTTTCATTAAAAAAACTAAGACCAACGGCATCGCGCTGTTTTTTGAGTAATTCAATTAAACTGGCCGCTGCATAAACCGCGTATTCAAATTTACTGATGCCCTCTTGCGGAAAGTACATAGAACTCGAGTCGTCAATAACGATTTGGCAACGCAGGTTGGTTTCCTCTTCATACTTTTTGGTAAACAACTTTTCAGAACGACCATAAAGACGCCAGTCGATGTTGCGCGTAGACTCACCTGGGTTATAGAGCCTGTGTTCGGCAAACTCTACTGAAAACCCGTGAAACGGACTCTTGTGTAAACCCGTAATGAATCCTTCAACGACCTGCTTAGCTAATAGTTCAAGGTTGTTAAATTGTGCTAGGCGTAAACGGTCTATTTTTTTCATACCAAACAAAGGTAGCAAAGAAGTTTAGATGAGAAAAGGCGATAAATTTAAACTTTGGCACTGAATTTGATAAGTGATAAACGTAGTAGTTTATAGTTAGGTTATGGATAGTGGCGGGCCACCTGCCCTATCCGAAAAAGCGGTTCTTCTGAGCCGCTTTTTTTGTATTCCTAAAAGTTACTCTACCTTTAGCTGGTGAAATCAATACTTAAACAGGCACAGCGAACAGCTCTACTAAGTGTACTAACTAACACAATTCTTGCTATTTCTAAAGGATTTGCTGGAATTGTAGGACATTCCGACGCACTTATTGCAGATGCGATCGAGTCTTGTGCAGATATATTTTCGAGTTTCTTGGTTTTAATCGGAATACGCTATGCAAGTAAACCCGCAGACGAAGATCACCCATACGGACACGGCAAAGCAGAACCACTCGTGACCTTTGCAGTAGTCGGATTTCTTTTAATTTCAGCTACAATAATTGCTGTGGAAAGCATCCGGCACTTATCTGAGGAACAGGAGCAACCCGCTTTTTTTACACTTTACGTGCTAGCGGCTATTATCTTGATCAAAGAATTGAGCTTTCAATATGTCCACAGAAAAGGTGAACAAACAAATTCATCAAGCTTGAAAGCTGAGGCTTGGCATCATCGGGCAGATGCTATATCTTCATTTATTGCCTTTTTAGGGATTTCTGCAACCTTTCTTTTTGGTAAGGGATTTGAAAAGGCCGACGACTGGGCTGCACTAATTGGTTCTTTTTTCATTGTTTATAACGCCTATAAAATATTCAGACCAGCGCTTGGCGAAATCATGGATGAACATAATCACCATTCGTTAATTGAGCTCATCAGAAAAGAGGCAGTTCAGGTTGCAGGCGTTGTTGCTATCGAAAAATGCTGGGCACGTAAACATGGTATGACCTATGTTGTAGACTTACATCTAGAAATCGATGGCAAGTTAACGGTTTATGAGGGGCATGCCATTTCGCATGCGCTGAAAGACCACTTGATGGTAATGTTTCCTTATGTTACAGATGTACTCATTCATATAGAACCAGCACCAAATTTAATTTAACCTTTTTGTTTGGTTTGAGAGAAGCCTTCCTTTAGCAATAAATCAAATATCTTTTGCTTAAAGTTGCCTTGGATTAAAATCTCGTTGCCTTTGACGCTGCCACCCACTCCACATTTGCTTTTCAGTAATTTCCCTAAGTCTTTGAGATCGTCTTCGGCACCCACAAAACCTTCGATGAGCGTTACCTCCTTACCTGCGCGCTGCTTGCGGTCTATACTGATATAAAGGTGCTGTTGCTGAGGCGGAAGTGTCTGTATATCATCGGATTGCTCAAATTCATAAGCAAAATTCGGATTGGTACTGTACACCACGTTTTGGACCTTCTGTTGCTTTTTAGCCATAGCGCAAAGTTATAAAATCTTCTGCTAAAAAAAAGTTTTCCACTGCTGTACGCAAGCCTTTATTGCTGCGTTATTCATTGAATGAAACAAGAAAAATCTCTTCAACAACTCAGTGATGCCGAATTACTGATTTTAGTGTGCGGCGAACCTAAACAACAACCCAAGCAAGACACCGTCCTCGAGCGCACTTGGCGATGGCATCAAAAGAACTGGCGCACTTTAGCCAAAAGTACGGAATGGGATTTGCTCGAAATCTATGGGCTCGATGCGCATACTGCAAAAAGAATTCTTGGGCTTTTTGAAATCAGCCGAAGGTATCAAAGTGCAGAAGTACGTCAAAAATGCAGCATCAAAACCTCCAAGGATGTATACAACCTACTCCAGGTTCAACTCGCCGACCTCGACCACGAACAATTCTTTGTATTGTATCTCAATTACTCCAATCAAATCATTGATATTACCCAATTGAGTATTGGCGGAAGGCATAGTACAATTGCCGACGCAAAAAGAATTTTTCAACAAGCACTGCGCTGTGCTGCCACGGGCCTCGTCTTGTGTCACAATCATCCGAGTGGGCAAATCAAACCGAGTATCCAAGATGAGTCCTTGACCAAAGACATCAAGGATTTCGCAAAGCTAATCGATATGAAACTACTCGACCACGTCATTTTCACAGATAATGGCTATTTTAGCTTCGCCGATGAAGGGCTTCTATAATATGTCAAAAAAGAAAATTTTAACGGTCATTGGTGCCCGCCCCCAAATTATCAAAGCTGCTGCGCTTAGCCGAGCCATACGCAGCCATTACGCCTCAACAATTGAAGAAGTTCTGGTACATACCGGACAGCATTACGACGAAAATATGTCGGCTGTATTTTTTGAAGAACTCGGGATTCCTCTACCTGACTACAATTTAGCAGTAGGTAGTGGCACCCATGGGCACATGACTGCTGCCATGCTCAGCGGCATTGAAGACATTCTATATAAAGAACAACCTGCTGCTGTGGTCATCTATGGCGATACCAACTCCACAATTGCCGCTGCATTGGCTGCGGCAAAAATTCATATTCCAGTGGTTCATATAGAAGCAGGTTTGCGCAGTTTTAACAAGGCCATGCCAGAAGAAATCAACCGGATTTCTGCAGACCACATGAGTACGCTACTTTTTGTTCCTACGAAAGCGGGTATCAATAATTTAACAAACGAAGGATTCCAACTTGAGCAGCATTTGCCGGCTTCAATTGATGCACCAAACGTCTATCATTGCGGAGATATCATGTACGACAACAGTTTGTATTATGCCAAACTCAGCAATGAAAAGTCTACGATCATCGAACAATTGGGCCTACAACCAAATGCGTTCATTTTATGCACGGTTCACCGAGACTCCAACACCGACGACCCAAAAGCACTACAGGGTATTTTAGAAGCCTTACAACAGCTCATCGTGCAAACTAATTTAGAGGTCATTTTACCCATACATCCGCGCACAAAAAACAAAATTGAATCCCAATTATCTGCGGACTTTCAGCAAAAAATGGCGGGCCAAAAGAAACTGCGCATGATTGCTCCTGCTGGATTTTTAGACATGATTGCGCTGGAGCAAAATGCCAAAATGATCATTACAGATAGCGGAGGTGTGCAAAAAGAAGCCTATTTCTTTGCCAAACCCTGCGTTATATTGCGCGAGCAAACAGAATGGATAGAAGTAGTAGCGGCAGGTGCGGCTATTTTAACCGGCCCAAATAAAGAAAAAATAATCAGCGCCGCTACCCATTTACTTGGGCAAAAAATAACAACAGACCCTGCAATATTTGGAGACGGAAATGCAGCTGCCTTTATTTGTGAAAAAATAATTTCTGATCTCTAATGCTTATTTATGTTGAGTATATCACAGAGCGCCTGCTCTATACGCTTTCATTTGTTTTTGCAGAAAGAAAAGTAGCCTACGAGCTCACCAATGACGGCATTGCGTTTATCGGTGCAAAGGGACCAAAACTCAATTATTCGAACCGAGATTTTGAAGATGCTTTACAAATAAGACCAGCTGAGCTCCTTTTTGAAGACGAACTTATATCTATACCACCAACAAAAAGCGCTTTTGAGGATATTGAATGCCTTGAATTCAGCGGAACACCCGATGTATTGGCCTCTATTTTTTATGTGCTGAGCCGCATGGAAGAATACCAAATCTTTTCCACAGATGCGCTCGATCGCTTCGAAGCCAGCTCATCAGTCGCTTTTACCCATAACTGGCTACAAGTTCCCATATGCGATGTATGGAGCGAGGCACTCATCTCCTATTTAGAACAACGCTTCAATCAAAGTTTTCAAGCACAAAAACCCAGATTTTATTTTCAACCAACTTTTGACATCGACAACGCTTTTGCCTACGCACACAAAAATACGATTCGTACTTTTTTTGCCAATTGCAAAGATATTTTTTACCGCAGATCTCAAAGAGTAAAGGACAGAAAACTGGTTAGAAGTGGCTTAAAAAAAGACCCGTACGATAGCTTTGATCTTATTGCTAGCATTGCAGCAAATGATCCGGATACCAAAGTTTTTTGGTTGCTAGGGAATTACACCAAACTCGACAAAAACCTCCCTCACCTGAACCTAGCACAACAAGACAAAATCAAACAAATTGCAGCGCATATAGAGGTGGGCATCCATGGAAGTTCACTAACGAAGCATAATCCACAACAATTGGAGCTCGAAATTGAGCGGCTCGAACAGATTATTGGTTATCGTCCGCAAAGTAACCGACAGCACTTTTTGCTACTGCGCTTACCCCAGACTTACCAGCAGCTCTTAAAAACGGGCATCACGCACGACTACACAATGGGATATGCCGAACAAACTGGATTTCGGGCCGGAACAGCACGTACTTTTAAATGGTTCGATTTACAAAAAAATGAGGTAACTCATTTGAATGTTCATCCATTTGTATATATGGATGGGACACTGCTTGAATACCTTCAACTTAGCCCAGATGAAGCTATTCATCGGATTGAAAATTTACATGCTACGGTACAGAAATATGGGGGCACGTTTAGCTTTTTATGGCACAACGAAACAATTACGGGTTACCAGCATTGGGCCGCTTACCAGGACGTCTTTAAAGCAAATTTTTCGTTTACACCAGGTAAGCGCTAGTCTTTTCCGATTTTTTTATAGGAATCGCAATTGCGCAATTCTTCGAGCATTTGTTGCTTTTCCGCAGCTGTTTTGTTGGCGTCTAAATGCCCACATTTTTTCATGGGTGCTTCGTATTTTTTCAGAAGTTGGTCAACTGGCTGCCCTTTTGATTCGGCCGCTTTTAAGGCTTGAGTCATTTCAAGCCATTGGTCGGCACATTGGCAAACCTCAGACTGACAAGAAAATAATAAACATACAAGAGCAATGATCAAATACTTTTTCATAAAATATCATTTAATAAAAACAACCCCCGCCCTTTCCTAGGCGAATGGTAAGCGATGCGCCCGCATAAACATACCAATCATTGGTACTGCTCGTGCCGCGCTTTCCAAAGCGATTTCCATCCAAACTTTGATTAGAAAGTGTTGCTGCTACTTGTGAAACTTCATCGGAAAGGATTTGCGGATCTGTATAGAAATCAGCACCTACGTCGTCGAGATAGTCCGTGAAGGTTTTGCGAATAGCGAGATCTAAATTGAAAGTCGCCATTTTCCCGAGACTTACTTTTACACCCATTCCAAGGGGCAGGCATAGTTGATAGAGATTGTAAGGCTTTTGTGTGTTAGCACTTGTACCCTGACCCTCTGTAGCGAGAGGTTGAAGATCTTGCCAAGCGTTATCATAATAAACCTGTGGGTTCATGTGAAAGACACCAACTTGCGCCAGTAAATAGGCCGTTGCAGGATAACGACTGCTGCCAAATTGAAAAGGTACATAATGAAATTCTAAACCTGCTGCAACTTCGTGAAGTTTGGACTGAAAACTCAAATTTCGATTGACCAATAAAGGATATGGAGAAGTGGAGTCTGCGGCAGAAACCTGACCATACAAGTAATTGAAACGAAGCGTGAGTCGGTTATTGAAGTTGTAGCGGTATAAAAGACCACCTGCGAGCTGCGCATTCTTGAATTGTTGATACGGATTAAGATCTCCGAGGTAGTAGGTTTGACCGACGTGAAAACCAAGCTCTGAACGCGATAAAAAAGTGCGTTTTTGTGCTTGCGTGATGAGCGCAAGCACTAAAAACAAAAGTAGAAAAGCCTTTTTCATCGTTAAGTGAACGTAAAAATGGCAAATTTATTATTACTTACCGGAACGTTTGCGGTCCGTTTCTTTTAACAAGACTTTACGAATGCGCAAACTTTTGGGAGTTACCTCCACGTATTCATCGGATTGGATGTATTCCAAACACTCTTCTAGACTAAATACTTTTGGGGGAGCCAAACGGACTTTGTCGTCTGAACCAGAAGCACGCATATTGGTGAGCTTCTTGGTTTTGGTTACGTTCACGCACAAGTCACCTGCGCGCGAGTTTTCACCTATTACCTGACCTTCGTAAATATCTTCGTTAGGTGCAATAAAAAACTTACCGCGTTCTTGAAGGTTATTTAAAGAGAACGGAATAGAGGTTCCTTGTTCAAGTGATATGAGTGAACCATTCTGACGGCCCGCAATTTCTCCTTTGTACGGTTGATACTCCAAAAAGCGGTGGTTCATGATGGCTTCACCCGCTGTTTGAGTCAAGAGATAGTTGCGCAGCCCGATAATGCCACGAGACGGGATTTGGAAAGTAACAATCATGCGTTCGCCCTTAGGCACCATGTTAGTCATTTCTCCTTTGCGACGCGTAACCGCCTCTACTGCAGTTCCGCTGTGTACTTCTGGAAGGTCTATGGTAAGTTCTTCGATTGGTTCACACTTAACACCATCAATTTCTTTGATGATGACCTGCGGCTGGCCAACCTGAAGTTCATAACCTTCGCGACGCATGGTTTCTATCAAGACAGAAAGATGCAATACACCCCGACCAAAAACCATCCATTTGTCGGCCTTATCGGTGTCGCTGACGCGCAGTGCCAAGTTTTTCTCAAGCTCTTTATTGAGACGATCTGAAATATGACGAGAGGTTACAAATTTACCTTCTTTACCAAAGAACGGAGAGTCGTTGATAGAGAATAACATACTCATCGTAGGTTCGTCCATTTTTATGGTCGGAAGGGGCTCTGGATTCTCAGCATCACAAATAGAGTCACCGATTTCAAAACCTTCTATACCTGTAACGGCGCAGAGATCGCCAGGTTGAACCTCCGTTACCTTAGCACGTTCGATACCTTCAAAAACAAACACTTCTTTGATGCGGTGCTTTTCTTGGCGACCATCAGATTTAGAGAGAATGATTGGTTGGTTTTCTTTGATGACCCCTCTTGTAAGGCGCCCTATTGCAATTCGGCCAACGTATGAAGAAAAATCAAGAGAGGTAATGAGCATTTGCGTGTTACCTTCTTCTATTATTTTCGGCGGAAAATAAGCTAAAATTTGATCGAGCAAAGGCGTAATGCTATCTGTTTGTTGTTTCCAATCAGTAGACATCCAGCCATTTTTGGCTGAGCCGTAAATAGTGGGGAAGTCTAGTTGTTCTTCACTGGCATCTAGCTCAAACATGAGGTCGAAAACTTTTTCATGAACTTCTTCAGGAGTGCAGTTTTCTTTATCTACTTTATTGATGACCAAAAGTGGCTTGAGCCCCATTGAAAGTGCTTTACCAAGCACAAAACGCGTTTGTGGCATAGGGCCTTCAAATGCATCTACCAACAAGCAAACGCCGTCGGCCATGTTGAGTACGCGCTCTACCTCACCGCCGAAATCGGCGTGACCCGGGGTATCGATGATGTTGATTTTGGTGCCTTTATAAGAGACAGATACGTTTTTAGAAACAATGGTGATGCCGCGTTCGCGTTCCAAATCATTGTTATCCATCATGAGTTCGCCGGTCATGCGGTCGCGCTCATTGACAACTTGGCCCGCTTCGATCATTTTGTCGACGAGGGTAGTTTTACCGTGGTCAACGTGGGCAATAATAGCTATATTTCTGATTTCCATATGGAGAATTGTATGGGTAAGGAGAATTAATAATTATTTTTTTTGGCGCCAAAACCACGATCGCGATCAAAACCACCTGAGCGTTTTTTGTCAAAACCACCTTTTTTCTCAAAACCTGGTTTCTTATCAAAGCCAGGTTTTCTGCTTCCGCCAAAAGAACCTGGGCCTCTTTTAGAACCAGGGCCTTTGGAGAATTTGCGCTCGCCGCGGTCAGCACCACCTCCCTGTCCAGGAGCTGTAACTTCGATGGCAACTTTGTGGCCTTCAAATTCATAACCATCGACATGCTTCAAGATTTTTTGTGTATGCTCGTCGTCGGCTTCGATAAATGAGAAAGATGTCATGATGTCTATTCGGCCAAGCGCTTTGGAATTGAGGCCAGTGGCATCGCAGATGATGCGAACCATGGCGCCTGGGTTGAGCCCATCTCTTCGGCCTAAGTTGACAAAAAAGCGTGTTTTACCTTCCTCGCGGGCACGGCTTTGACGGTCTGTTTTGCGCTCTGGACGCTCGCGCTCGTCTTTGCTTGCAGCTGCATTGAGGTCGCCAGCTCGCTCGTAATATTCAATAAAGCGGTTGAATTCAGCAGAAACAAATCTTTTGATGACCTCTTCTTTTGATAAATCGGCAAAAGAAGCCAAGATTTGCTCCATGAATGGTGCAATATCGTCTTCTTTAACCTCCGTGGAAATCGTGTTGTCGATGAGTTTTTTGAGCTGGATTTCGCAAATCTCGGCCGGATTCGGTATTTGACCTTGTTTGAAAGTCATGCGCATTTGGCGCTCGATGGCTTTGATTTTAACGTTTTCACGCGTGTTGACCAATACCAAAGATTGACCTGTTTTGCCTGCGCGCGCGGTGCGTCCACTACGGTGTGTGTAGTTTTCGATGTCGTCGGGCAAATTGTAGTTAATGACGTGGGTGATATTATTGATATCCAAACCACGGGCTGCAACATCGGTTGCCACTAGTATTTGTAATTCTTTAGAACGAAAACGCTCCATGACGCGGTCGCGCATGGCTTGGGTGAGGTCACCGTGTAGGGGTTCTGCGTTGTATCCGTCGCGGGCGAGTTTCATTGCCACCGTTGCGGTTTCGTTTTTAGTACGACAAAAAATCAAACCATAAATGGTCGGATTAAAGTCGATGAGGCGCTTCACTGCGTCGTAGCGGTCTCGTTCTTTAACGGAGAAGTAAATGTGTTCGATGTTTTCGTTGCTCTGGTTTTTGTGACCAATCGAAACCTCTAACGGGTCATTCATGTAGGTGCGGGCAATGCGCGCAACTTCAGTTGGCATTGTTGCCGAGAACAACCATACATTTTTGTCGATGGGTGTTTGTTCGAGGATCATGTCGATATCTTCCTTGAAACCCATATTGAGCATTTCGTCGGCTTCGTCTAGGATGACGTACTTGATTTCACCTAGTTGAACGACTTTGCGATTGATAAGGTCGACCAAACGACCTGGTGTTGCCACAATAATTGAGGTTCCTTTTTTAACGCTCGTGATTTGCGTACGGATATCGGTTCCGCCGTACACTGCTGTGATATTGCCATCTAGATACTTTGCAAAGACATTTAAATCTTTGGTAATCTGTAGGCAGAGCTCGCGTGTTGGGCAAATGATGACCCCTTGTGGCAGGCGTGCTTTGTTATCAATGTTATTAATCAACGGCAAACCGAATGCGGCCGTTTTACCTGTACCGGTCTGCGCCAGACCGACAAAATCGCAATCTTCACCTAATAGATAGGGAATTGCTTGTTCCTGGATAGGGGTCGGTGCTTCAAAACCCAATTCTGTCAACGACTTCAGCACCTCTCGCCTTAATCCCAGTTCTTCAAATGTCATGTATTCTTTTTAAAATTAGGTGCAAAGGTACGTATATTGTAGGGATTTATTGTTAATAAGTTGATTAGTAGTGTTAAAAAATAATAAATAGCAAATCTTATTTCCAAATGATTTCGAATGAATTTGGATTCCACAAGCGTTATTTTTCTATTTTTGAAAACTTTTAACAGAAAATCAAACTATGCAACTCAGCGGAATCATTGCTATTTCAGGAAGACCCGGTCTTTTCAAAGTCATTGCTCAAAGTAAAAACAGCGTTATTGTCGAATCCATGATTGACAAAAAGCGTTTTCCGGCATATGCCTCAGAGCGCATTTCTACCCTAGACGACATCAGTGTATTTACGCATGACGAAGACGTCAAATTGACAGACATCTTCACCAAAATGCTTGCGCTCTACCCTACTGAAGCGCCCTCTCACAAAGCGGACATCAAAGAACTAGAAGCTGCTCTCACAAGTTTTTTACCCAACTGGGATGAAACCCGCGTGTATCCTTCCGATGTTCGCAAACTCTTTCAATGGTTCAACTTACTGATCAAAACCGGCGCTTTTGAAGTTGTGGCCAATGAAGAAAATACGGTATCTAAAGAGGTGAAAGCACCAAAAACCGAAACGATCAAAAAGAAAGCGACAACTGCTACTCCAGCTGCAAAAGCAGCTAAACCTGCCGCTCCTAAAAAACCAACAGCCGTCAAAACTGGCTCTTCAAGAGGAAAATAACATGCAAATTCATAAAGCAGCGCGCCAGTTTCTACCCGAAGACCTGGCCATCACCGAATTTGGGGTGCTCGCTCCCTATTTTCACGAATTAGTAAATCGAGAAATCCATACGCTAAACGACTTCGATAACTGGTTGAAAGACCGCTCCGAACTTGATGCAGTCCTCGAGGAAGATTTAGCATGGCGGTATATCCGTATGAGTATCCATACGCAAGATGAACAACTTCGCGAAGCCTACAATTTCTTTGTATCTAAGATTCAGCCTGAGCTAGCACCACTAGAAGACCAACTCAACCAAAAATTAATAGCACTTCCTTTTCTTGAACAACGAGCGGATCCTGCACACCAAATTTATTTTAGAAGCGTCCGCACGGCACTCGAGTTGTATAGAGAAGAAAATATTGCACTTCAAGCTGCCTTAAGTGAAGAAGCCCAGCAGTATGGTGCCGTAAGCGCAGCTCAAAGCATTGCACACGACGGAAAAACCTTGACCATGCAACAAGCTGCACAGCTGCTCAAGGAAAAAGACGAAACTTTGCGACAGCATATTTTTGAAAAAATGGCGGCTGTTCGTAGAAAAGACCGCGAACAGTTAGATACGCTTTTCACCTCCTTGATTCAAAAAAGACAGCTATTAGCCCAAAATGCTGGTTTTGCCAATTTCCGCGACTACAAATTTGTAGAAATGGGTCGTTTTGACTACAAGAAGGAAGACTGCTTTTCATTTCATGAAGCCATCAAAACACATATTGTTCCTTTAGTCAAGGAAATTCAGGCAGAAAAACTTAGAAAACTTGGTAAAAATCTTTTCAAACCCTGGGACCTCGACGTAGACCCTGAAGGCAAGCCAGCACTCCAGCCATTTAAAACGGGTTCAGAGATGTTAGCCGGTACCATTCAAATGTTTGACCGCATCGACCCCTATTTTGGTGACTGCTTGCGGGCAATGGATCAGCTTGGGCACTTAGATTTAGATTCAAAACAAGGAAAAGCACCAGGTGGTTATAACTACCCGCTTTACGAAATCGGGGTGCCATTTATTTTCATGAATGCCGTGGGTAGCCAACGAGACCTCGAAACCATGGTCCACGAAGGCGGGCACGCTATTCACTCCTTTTTAAGTCGAGACCTCAGCCTCACTGCTTTTAAAAATCTTCCATCAGAGGTTGCCGAATTGGCTTCGATGTCAATGGAGCTATTGAGCATGCCTCAGTGGTCTGAATTTTATGAGCCTCAAGCACAGCAGCGCGCCATGCGCGAGCAAATTGAGGGTACGCTAAAGGTCTTGCCCTGGATTGCACAAATTGACGCTTTTCAGCATTGGATTTACGAAAACCCAACACACACACTCCAAGAACGAAGCGCGCATTGGATGCAACTTGCGCAAGATTTTGGTACAGGGCTCGTCGACTGGACTGACTACGAAGATTTAATTGAATGCAGTTGGCAGCGTCAATTGCATCTTTTTGAAGTACCCTTTTACTACATAGAGTATGGAATTGCGCAGCTAGGTGCACTGGGTGTATGGAAAAACAGTCTAGAAAATAATGCATTAGCAATTGAACAATACAAAAATGCGCTTTCTTTGGGCTATACAGCACCCATGAGCACCATTTACGAAACGGCTGGTGTACCCTTTGACTTCTCCTCAGAGCGCCTTCAGACATTGGCCCAATTTATCAAGGAACAACTCGAAATAATGAATTAGTTGCAATTCTATTGTTAAGAAATTTAAAATTCTCTTTATATTTGCACCCGCATATGGCGAGATAGCTCAGTTGGTTAGAGCGTAGGATTCATAACCCTAAGGTCCCGAGTTCAACTCTCGGTCTCGCTACACAAAGCCCGATTTATATCGGGCTTTTTTTTGTGCTGCCCTCCTCTTTTGCTGCGTTTATATCTTGATCTCATTTGCGTTTTTCGCAACTATTCTTGCTACGGTTGTTGCATTCCGTTTCGTATTTAAAATCAACCTGTGCAATTTTGATCAAAATTGGTTACCATGAAAAATCTAGTTTTAACTTTTCTACTATTGCTGAATGCGCACACTCTTCTCTTTGCGCAACAAAAGCGAAGCTATTATGAAATCAACGCGGGTATCGCTAGAATCTATTATGATGGTTATTTTCCTGGCGTTTCATTTTTAATTGGGCAGCAGAAATTCATAGCACCTCAAACATTTCTGGAATACCAAGTAGGCCTAGCGCTACCGTCGATTGCTACGGCCAAAGTAGGAATAGGTTATCAAGGAGAAGGTATTGGATTTAGTGCCGGCTTGCGCCTCTTTCCTACTTTGCTTTACGGACAGACCCATTTTAACCTACCAAATGGGCAAATCAATATCTCAGCAGAGATTGCACCAATTAGATTTGAAAATTTGGACTTTGGCCCCTCCTTTGGTGCCGATCATATCTTCACAGTAGGTTATCAATGGAACATTGGCAAAAGCCGAAAGAAGTAATTCCTATACCTTTTCAAATTATTTTCGGAGACTAGGATAATCTTCTTGGATGCACCGTGCAACTATTTTGGCGCTATTGATGGCTAAAGGAATACCGCCTCCAGGATGTACGGTGACCCCAGCAAAATACAAGCCTTTCAATTGTTTAGAAAAGTTTGGATGTCTTAGAAATGCAGAAAAAGCGTTGTTAGATGCGTTACCGTAAATTGAACCTTGTTTACCGCTGTAGCGCTCGTCTATTAAGCGGGGTTCATTGATTTGCTCTAATTCAATGAGTGGTTCTAGCTCCATCCCTAAAGCCTTCGATAACTTTTGAAGGATTCGGGCACGCAACAATTGTATTTCGTGATCCCAATCTTGGCCAACGTTGATGGGTGCGTTCACCATTACAAACCAATTCTCTTTGCCATCAGGAGCGTCTGTTTTTTCCACTTTTGAAGAGATATGAATATACACAGTGGGGTCAGGATGCAGCGTTTTGGTTTCAAAAATTGCCTTGAACTCAGCTTTGTAGTCGGCGGCAAAGAAAATATTATGGACGCCGAGCTCATTAAATGTACGATTGACCCCCCAGTAAAACACAACTGCTGAACTTGATTTTTCTTGTTGAAGTAAAAAGCGAGGCGCCTTTAAATATGGAAGGAGTTTTTCATAAGTATAATGAATGTCCATATTGGAGACAATGACATCAAAGTTATAGGTTCCTTTTTCAGTGTGTAGGCCAACAATTCTGTTATTGCGGTATTGAATAGCGGTAACGCGCTCATTGGTATGAAATCTTACGCCGTGCTGCGCAGCCAATCGATGGGCTCGACGGGTAATTTGAACCATTCCCCCTATTGGCATAGCCGGCCCCTCATTGAATTCGAGTTGTGAAATAATATTTAACATTGCGGGTGCGGCAAAGGGTGAACTCCCGTTGTAGGTCGCTAGTCGGTTAAATATTTTCACCACTTTCGGGTTGCTGAAAAAGTGCTGATTTTGTTGGTGCATGTTTTGATGCAATCCGTACTTAAATATACGCGCAAGTGCACCGAGAAGGGGCTTGCCTATTAAATGTTTGAGGCGGTGTAATGATATTTTAATAAACACTGGGTAAATCGCTTGGTAATTTCTTTCCATGCGATCCAAATATTTTTTGGCTTTTTTGGGGTCTTCGTTGAACTTTGTATGTAAGGTTTCAATGACATTATCCTTTCCTACTGGTAAGGTTACACATTGA
>JALRJE010000095.1 GCA_023268965.1 Crocinitomicaceae bacterium | reverse complement strand
TATGTAATTGACGCGCGTAATACCAGTGTAGTTCCAACGAAAAAGATTCCGCAATTCAACATTTACACCTCCGTGGGTCATGTTGTCGATATCGTGCAAACCTTTGCTGTCGTTCACGCTTTCGCCACCGGCAATTGCGTTGTCTGAAGCAATTTCACCTATCCAAAGCGAAAGAAAAGAGCCTTGAAGAAGGTCGTAAGCACCAACAAGCGCGCGTTCAAAGTCTTCTTGAGTTTGAAAGAAATTTTCAGCGTCCTGTGCATATGGCGGATCCACAGATAAGAACTTTTCACAAGATGGCAATGTAACTATCGAAACAAGTGCCAAAAGGGTATTGATTAGTTTTTTCATGACTTTAATGCTTAAAATTTGATTTGAAGACCACCCATTAATGATCGGGCTTGCGGATACATACCGTAGTCTACACCTGCAGACAGCACGCTTGATGAACCTAAATCAGGATCAAAGCCCATGTAGCGAGTCAGGGTAATGAGGTTATTTGCTGCAACATATATGCGCAACGATTCTAGGTGAATTTTACGCAAGAGTGTGCTCGGCAAGGTATAACCAAACTGAAGGTTACGGAGTCTTACAAAGGAGCCATCTTCTACATAGTAATCTGAGAACAAGTTGTTGTTGGTTGGGCCAGTGGTTAGACGTGGGTGTTCGTTTGTTGAGCCTTCTCCTGTCCAGCGGTCAATAACATATGCGAGTTGGTTTGCATATGGCTGTTGGCGCTCGTAGTTGCGGATAATTTCTTGTCCAAGTGCAGCATAGATATTGCCAGAGAAGTCAAAACCTTTGAGTTTAAAGTTAAAGGCAAAACCCATAGTAAAGTCTGGAATAGCAGATCCTAGGTAGGTTTTGTCGGAGTCGTCGGAGAAATTGATTTTGCCGTCACCATTGACATCTTTAAAGATGAGGTCTCCAGGTTGTGCGCCCTCTTGAACCACAGCCGCATTGTCGATTTGTTCTTGGGTTTGGAAAACTCCTTCTGTTTGGTAGCCAAAGAAGTAACCGATTTCATAGCCTTCTTCGAAGCGTGTTGCTACATCTCCGCCTACACTAAATGCTGCACCGGGAATATACTCGATTCCTTCCGGGACACTAACCACTTTGTTGTTAATTGTGGTGAGGTTGAAGTTGAGGTTGGTTTGTAGTAAGTTTTTGCGGTCAGACTGGTATGCTACTTCAAATTCCCAACCTTTGTTAGAGACGTCGCCAGCATTGATAATTGGTGGGTAACCACCAGGGCCGTATGAGCCCAATAAGGCAGAAACATCTGGCTGGAACAAAAGGTCGTTGGTATTCTTAATGAAGTAGTTGGTGGTAAAGTTGATGACTTTCAACCAAGTGAGGTCTAGGCCAACATTGAGTTGGCGAGTGGTTTCCCACTTAAGGTCTGGGTTGGCAGGACGGCCAATTGCAGCCCCTTGCGTAATAAGGTCGTCGAATACATAAACACCTTCTCCATTGAGTAAGGCACGGTAGGCAAAGTTTGGAATTTGGTCATTGCCAGACACACCATAACTTGCTCTGAACTTCAGGTAATCAATGCTTTCACTTTTGAAGAAGTCTTCTTCTGAAAGCAACCAACCACCTGATATGGTTGGGAAAATTCCCCAGCGGCTGTTTGGCCCAAATTTACTTGAACCATCTCTGCGCAAAATACCAGAAACAAGATATTTTTCTTTGTAGGCGTATTCTGCGCGCATGAATGCAGACAACAAACGCTCTTTGAATTCCCAAGAGTTAACATTATTTAGAAAGCCGCCTTGTGCTTGATTGGCTGAGATATCAGCATAAGCCAATGAGTTGTTCGGAATACCAAAAGCAACGCCGTTTAGTGATTGTCCTTTTCGTTCAAAGACAGACACACCGAAGGTTCCTTTGACTTTATGTATGTCGTTAAAGGTTTTGTCGTAGTTGACGAAGCCTTCGTAAGAGAGGTCTAAGTAAGTAGAGCGCTCTTCGTACACTGCAGCGCCTCTTTCGATGAAAACGCTGTCGCCAATTTCTACCTCTGGCGACTCTAGCGAGGCATTGGCTGCTGTATTGGCATATTTACCGTCGCCGTACCAAACAAGAGGAGAGAAGACTTTGGCATCTACATTTGCATAATTGTAGTTAAAGCGATTGGTAAGGGAGATGTTTTCGTTGAATTCGTAGATAAACTCTTCTTTTCCTACAAATTTATTGGCCGTGCTCCAATTGTATTGGTTCATCATTTGAGCAATTGGATTAATGATGTCACTCACTTCTTCCATGTAGGAGAAGGTGCCAGGGCTGCTGTAAACCGATTCGTTTGGAAAGGCGTTGATGGTGTTGTATAGCACCGAACCAATACCGTTTTCAGGTAGGGTGCTGCGCATGTCTGATGAGAATAACAAAACAGAATTGAGCTTGAGTTTCTCCGACATATCGGTTGCAAAATTCAAGCGCGCATTGTAGCGGCCAAAGTTGGCTTTGTCGGCCCCAACAATTCCTTCTTGGTTGAAATAACCAAGGCCAATTGAATAGCGGGTATTGAGTGTGCCCCCACTAAGCGAGAGGTTGTGGCTTTGCACAGGTGCCGAGCTAAAAACGGAGTCTTGCCAGTTGGTGCCTGTACCAAGGTTTGTATTGGAGAAAGGCATGGTTTGGCCGCCGAAGGCAAAGGCTTCATTTTTAATGACCGCATATTCTTCTGCGGTGAGCAAATCGAGTTTGCGGGCAGTTTGCTGGATACCAAAATAACCGTTGTATTCCATGGTAGGTTTGCGGTTGATGGCACCATTTTTTGTCTCTACGATGATGACACCGTTGGCGGCGCGCACACCGTAAATACCTGCAGTGGCATCTTTGAGGACGTTAATGGACTTGATATCTGAGGGGTTAAGGGCGTTCAAGCCTTCGGAGTCATAGACGACACCATCTACTAAAATAAGCGGGTCGTTGTCGCCAAATGTAGACAAGCCACGGATTCTGATATTGGCTGAACCGCCAGGAGAACCGGAGTTGCTCGATATGGTAACCCCCGATACTTGCCCTTGAAGGGCTTGGTCCATACGGGTCATGTTCATTTTTTCGAGGTCTTCACCTTTTACTCTTGAATTAGCGCCGGTCAATTCTTTGGATTTAGCAGTACCGTACCCCACGACTACAACATCTTTGGTGTCTTGAGAGACTTCCAAAAGAACTACGGTGAGGTTGGTTTGGCCTGCAACAGGAACTTCTTGTTTTTGATAACCCATCGCAGTAAAAACGAGCACATCGGTTGCTGGGTCGGTTACGCTTACTTGAAAAAGTCCTTTTCCATCACTTAAAAAAGGCTTTTTACTGCTTTTGACAGTGATTTTGACGTATGGAACAGCTTCGGAGCGCTCATTGATGATGGACCCGGTGATGGTTTGTCCATAGACCTGCGTGACACCAATGCAACAAAGCAGTGCCATGACTAGTGTTCTGATCATGTTATTTTAGTTTAGAGTGGGTTAAATATACGCAAAAAATAAATTATTGTACAATTAACAATAAGTTTTCGTATCCATGAGAAAAACAGGGTTCTATAAAAAGAGAAACGGAGACACTCCTCTCCGTTTCCTTGATTATTAACCTGTTTAACGCCCGACTATGAGTGAAAGCGATGGTCTAAGGTACAAACATTATTGTAAAAAATACAATAAGTGTTTTATTTTTACATTTTGAAGCTGTATTCGTTTGCCAAAAGGCGTTGCTGATAGGCCTCTTGATCAAAAGAAAAAAGCTTTGCAGGTCGGTGCTTCACGTTTTTTTGTTTTTCATTGAGCGCAACAAGTGGAATGTATTTGATTTTCTTTCTAAAGTTGGCTTTGTCCATTTCTTGTTCAAAAGCAAACTCATAAAGTTTTTGAAACTCGTTTAAAGTAAAGCGCTCTGGCAGTAAATCAAAACAAACAGGTTCATTTTGCAGTTTTTGCTTGAGCATATCGTAGGTACTTTCAAGGATATGATTGTGATCAAAAGCGAGCGTAGGTACTTCGTTGAGCGGCACCCAACTGATGTCGTCGGCCCATGAAGATGCTTTCACCTGAAAATCTTCGATGCGCACGAGTGCAAAATGTGCAATGGTAATGACGCGTCCTTGCGGATGTCTTTTGGGGTGCCCAAAAGACTGCGACTGATGCATTTGGATATGATCAAGGCCTGTGAGCTCTTTTAGAATTCTTTCTGCAGCAACTGGGAGGTCTTCGTCGGGGTAGACTAAATCTCCAGGAATTGCCCAGAAGTTTTCGTAGGGTTCCATGGCACGCTTAATTAACAGCGCTTTGATTTGCCCAGCCTCATAGCCAAAAATAATGCAGTCTACAGAAAAAGCCGCAGTAAAGAAGTCGTGAAATTCAATTTTATACATTCCCATTAGTGTCCGCTTGATGCAGCATCAAAGGTATGAATTCCTTTGTTTTTAAGAATAGTAGCGGTTCGAATTGCGAAATAAATTAAGTAAGCAAAGCACGCAACCCCAACCCAATACGAATGTTGGATACCCAAAAGGCTATTGTCTGAAAGCCAGCCTTGTGTAACAGAAATAACCCCGCCACCCATGATCATTAAGATCATTAAACTAGAGGCAATATTGGTTTTGGTGCCCATGCCCGTAATGCCTAGTGTAAAAATGCAAGGCCAAAGCGTACTACAAAATAAACCTACTGAAATAAACGCAAATACACTTACATATCCAGATCCGAAAATACCAATAATGAGGGCTAAAGCACCCAAGCTTGAGTAGAGAATAATTTGGCGAACAGGGTTGCCTTTTGACAAGAAATCAGCAGCAATTAGTACAAATACCAAACCAATATACGGCATGAAGGAAGACACGTCTGATCCGCCGATGGTATTAGCTAGCGCAAATATGCCGAAGGCAACCAAGGGTAAAAAGATGCCCATGACACGATTGAATACTTTTGATTTTTCAAAAACACCTGCCGCTGATGCCCAACGGCCGATCATCATGCTTGCCCAAAATAAGGACACATAAGGGGCAACTTCACTCTCTTGTTTACCCAAATGTTGTTTCATGAATTCGGGCAAGTTACTTTGGGTTGCTACTTCAACGCCTACATATAAAAATATGGCGATCATGGCTAAGATAACCTGAGGTTCTCGTAGGGTCTGGAGTAATAGCCCAGGCTCATTTTGATTGTCGTCGCCGATCGAGTCTGGAACAGACGAAAATTTAAAGAATAAAGCAGCCAAAACAAAAGTAGCGCCGAGAATGAGATACGGCATTTGAACTGCTGTTAAATCTAAAACTGTATTTTCTTTAGTGAGACCGCCAAAAATGGCATAGGATAATATAACCGGCCCGATCGTAGTGCCTAGGTTATTAATGCCACCCGCCATACTGAGGCGCGCATTACCTTTGGCTGGGTCTCCCATTTGTATAGCTAAAGGGTTTGCAGCGGTTTGTTGTAAAGAAAAGCCGAGCCCAACGATAAAAAGGCCACCAAGTAGCAAGGGAAAAGAACCACCATTTGCCGAGGCCGGAATAAAAAGGAGTGTTCCGGCTGCAGAAATTAACAGACCAAGTGCGAGCCCGTTTCGATAGCCAATTTTATTTAAGATATCTTGCTTGAGTAGGCCCGAAATACTGAAGTAAATTAGGGAACCAACTGTATAGGCGACATAAAAAGCAAACTCGATAAGCTGAGATTGCAATTGAGTCAGAGTAAGTGCTTTCTTAAAAACAGGAATGAGAATAGAATTGGATGCGGCAACAAAGCCCCAAAAGAAAAAGATGACAATTAGCGTCCCGAAGGCGCCATAGTTAGTTTTTTGCATGATAGTCGTTAAAGTTTTGGTCCAAATTACAATAATTTGGTTTTAGCCGACGTTTTGCGTTGTAATTTTTTCTTGTTGGAGATTGAAAATACTAGTGATTGTGCGTATAATAGACTGAGTATCAAAGCCGCAGTCTGCCCAGAGCTCTTCTTGAGTTCCGTGGTGAATATACTCGTCAGGAATGCCTAAACGCGTCACTTCTGCCTGATATTTTTGATCGACCATGAATTCGAGTACGGCAGCTCCGAAGCCACCCATCAAGCAACCGTCTTCGACGGTGATGACTTTTTTGAATTTACTAAAGATTTCATGGAGCAAGATGGTGTCTAGGGGTTTGACAAAGCGCATGTCGTAATGAGCAACTGATACACCAGAACCTTTGAGTTGCTCAATGGCTTCTTGTGCAAAATTACCGGGGTGCCCAATGGTGAGAATAGCGATGTCTTCGCCTGCAGAGACTTTACGCCCTTGCCCTATTTTGATTTCTTTAAATGCTGTTTTCCAATCCGTCATGACGCCGTTTCCGCGCGGATAACGAATAGAAAATGGTCCTTGATCTGGTAATTGCGCAGTGTACATGAGGTTTCTAAGCTCTTCTTCGTTCATGGGGGCAGAAACAATCATGTTTGGGATCATGCGCATATAAGCGAGGTCGTAAACGCCGTGGTGTGTAGCGCCATCGGCACCAACCAAACCACCTCGGTCTAGACAAAAGACAACATTGAGGTTTTGTAGCGCAACGTCGTGCAAGACTTGGTCAAAAGCACGCTGCATGAATGTGGAGTAGATATTACAAAACGGAACCAGTCCTTGGGTAGCAAGACCAGCGCTGAAGGTAACGGCGTGTTGTTCGGCAATACCAACGTCGAATGCACGTTTGGGCATGGCTTGCATCATGATGTTCAATGAACAACCCGAAGGCATCGCTGGGGTAACGCCCATGATTTTATCGTTCTTTTCGGCGAGCTCAACTATGCTGTAGCCAAAAACATCTTGGTATTTGGGTGGTTCAGGTGATTTAGGAACAATTTTGACGATTTCTCCAGTTTCTTTATTGAAAACACCCGGAGCATGCCATTTTGTAGGGTTGCCTTCTTCCGAGAATTTATAACCCGCGCCCTTGCGTGTAACACAATGCAAGATTTTTGGCCCGGGGATATCTTTAAGGTCTGCCAAAATTTTAGCTAAGCCAATAACGTCGTGGCCATCTACAGGGCCAAAATAGCGAAAGTTAAACGCTTCAAAAAGATTGGATTGCTTCAAGAGGGTGCCTTTCAAGGCGTGTGAAACTTTAGAGGCAATGGTTTGGGCATCTGGGCCAAATTTAGAAACCTTGCCAAGAAGTTTCCATACCTCATCTTTTACTTTATTGTAAGTGTGCGAGGTTGTAATGTCGGTGAGGTATTCTTTAAGTGCGCCTACGTTGGGGTCAATAGACATGCAGTTATCGTTGAGAATAACGAGCAAGTTGGCGTCTTTTTCGAAACCAGCGTGGTTGAGCCCTTCAAACGCCAAACCGGCGGTCATGGCGCCATCACCGATAACAGCGATGTGTTGGCGCTGCGTTTCGCCTTTGTATTGGTTGGCAACAGCCATGCCTAGAGCGGCAGAAATAGAGGTAGAAGAATGGCCAACACCAAAAGTATCGTATTCACTTTCCGAACGTTTCGGAAAACCAGAGATACCACCTTTTAAACGGTTGGTATGGAAGCGCTCTCTGCGCCCAGTTAAGATTTTGTGTCCGTAGGCTTGGTGCCCGACGTCCCAAACGAGTTGGTCGTCAGGGGTGTTAAACGCGTAATGCAAGGCAACGGTAAGCTCTACAACGCCAAGAGAAGCACCAAAGTGTGAATTACCAATTTCTGAAATGACATCGACAATGTATTGACGCAATTCTTGTGCAACTTGCGGAAGTTGTTCTTCTGTGAAATTCGTGCGTAGGTCGCTCGGAACAATGATTTGCGATAAAAAGGGGCCGGGCTTGTACGGGTGAAGAGACATAGGAGCAAAGTTAAGCGTTTCGGTAGGTAAATAAACACCCTAACGCAGAAATTGTTTGGTTAGTGTGTGTTACTGCTGCGAAGGTTATTTTTTTCCAGCACAAAAGCAAAAGCTACAAAAAAGAAAACGAGTAGGTTGTGTAAGAAGTGATTGACTAACGCATTGGTAAAATGAATTTGGCGACCTATCCAGAATAATAACAAGCTCAGCCCTAAATAAAGCAAGAACTTTTTGACGTTGTATGGAATAGGATAGAGGCGCTGCCCGAGCCAATAAGACAGCAGCATTTGCGTGGCGTACACAATGAGTGTGGCCCAAGCACTAGCCATGTATTGGAATTGTGGAATATAATAAATGTTGATGGCAATTGTGAGCGCTGCTCCTATTATAGTAATGTAGGCACCGTACTGTGTTTTGCCACTGAGTTTATACCAAATACTTTGGTTGTAATAAATGCCTAGGAAAACGTTGGCAAGAAGCAATATGGGCACAACCTTTAGGCCTTCCCAATAGGCTTCTTTTTGGATAAAATACTTGAAAATATCTAGGTTGAGGCTGACCAATAAAAATATGGCACAAACCATTGCTACAAAGATATTCATGACGCGCACATATACCGTATTGCGGTCTTGGTTTTGCATTTGCTTGAAAAAGAAAGGCTCTGCAGCATAGCGGTAGGCTTGCAAAATGATCGTGACGAGCATGGCTAGTTTGTAACAAGCACTGTAAATTCCCACCTGAGATTCCGCATAGTTCAAAGACTCTGGCACGGAAGGGTCGTATAGAAGATGCTTAAGTAAAATCCGATCGAAAGTTTCGTTCACAATACCCGCAAAACCGGCTATTACTAACGGAATGGCGTAGCGCCACATGCGTTTGTAAAGGCTCCAATCTCGGACAAAAAGCACATTGAAAATACTATCGTACAGCAATAGCGGTTTGGATAGCGAGGCAAGCAAATTGGCTAACAGGATAAACAAAATACCTTCTTCAGGTCGTTGCGGACTAAAAAAGAAGACCATAGCAATGACATTCAAGGCAATGTTGAGCCCGATGCTGGTCATTTGAATGGTGGCAAAGCGCAGCGCTTTTTCTTCAGCGCGCAAGCGGGCTAGGGGCAGCGCTGTAACGGCATCAATCATCACGATGGTGCCAAGCAAGACTACATATTCGTTGTGTCCTTCAAAAAGAAGTGCGGTGGCAATATCGTTGTTAAAGTAAAGAAGCACTAAATAGAATAGGGCATTGATACCCACTACAGACCAAAATGCTGCGCCGTAGGCTTTGTCTTTATCGGTTTCGTTTTGTAAAAAGCGGAAAAAAGCGGTTTCCATTCCGAAAGTGAGCAATACAATTAAGAAGGCCACCCAGGCATAGAGCTCTGAAATTACACCGTAATCAGAGGTTTGTGCAAAATAGTAGGTGTGCAATGGGACCAACAAATAGTTGAGCAGCCTTCCGATAATGGAGGGCAGGCCATAAATGGCGGTTTGGCCAACTAATTTGCGAATCGGATTGCTCATTGCTTAGCCTCTAAAGTTAGGCTTGCGTTTTTCTAAGAATGCGGTGGTTCCTTCTTTAAAGTCTTTGGTGCCAAAACATTTTCCAAATTCTTCGATCTCGACATGGTAGCCATTCACCCCACTGGTAAATCCAGCATTGACGCAGCGAATGGCTGCGGCAATAGCCATTGGGGAATTATTCAGTATTTTTTGCGCCATTTCTTCACAGCTGGCCATGAGGGCTGCTTGTTCAACAACAGCATTTACCAAACCCCATTGTAGTGCCTCTTCAGCTCTGAGCATACTGGCTGTAAAGATGAGTTCGTTGGCCTTACCGCGCCCAAGGAGTTGCGCCAAACGCTGTGTTCCACCGTAGCCAGGAATGACCCCCAATGAAGTTTCAGGAAGGCCCATTTTAGCGTTGCTACTGGCAATGCGGATGTGAGCGGCCATAGCGAGCTCAAGCCCACCACCAAGCGCAAAGCCGTTCACTGCTGCAATAACGGGGGTACTGAGTTGTTCTATGAAATCGAAAAGGGTTTGCTGGCCATGTAAGGCAAGTTGCCCACCTTCTGCGATGTTAAAATCTGCAAACTCTTTGATGTCTGCACCGGCTACAAAAGCTTTCTCACCGCTGCCTGTCAAGATAATGACGCCAACCGCAGGGTCGGCATCTGCCGTGTCTAGGGCATGGTGTAGGGCTTCAATGGTGTCTTTATTGAGGGCGTTGAGCTGTTGTGGTCGGTTGATTGTAATGTAGGCAATTTGATTGCGAACCTCGGTCAGAACAAGCATTTCCATATTTGTGGTTTTGAAAGGTAAAGATAGACAGAATTTAGCGTTTGGATTTTAGTGCGGGATGGAAATCCTAAATGTAGTGCCTTTGTCAGGTGCAGAATCCAAAACAAACACTTTCCCTTTATGGTACTCCTCAACAATGCGCTTGACAAGGGTAAGCCCGAGTCCCCAACCTCTTTTTTTGGTAGAATATCCGGGTTCAAAGATGGTTTTGAATTGTTTGGGTGTCAATCCTTTTCCAGTGTCGGAGATATCGATGTGCACCCATTCAGCTACTTCTTGAATATGGATACGCAGGGTTCCTTTTCCTTCCATCGCATCCACGGCATTTTTACATATATTTTCAACCACCCATTCCATCAAAGAGGAATTGTGTTGCACCATGAGCGGCCGCTCTCCGTTTAATTCAAATTGCATTTCTACTTTTTGCGACAAACGCGCCTTAAGATACAGTAGGTTGTTTTCGATTGTAGCGGCTAAATCCCCTTCAACAAGTTTAGCGCCAGATCCAATTTTGGAGAAGCGGTCGGTAATTTTCTCCAAACGTTCAAGGTCTTTGTGCATCTCTCTCGGAATCATTGGGTCAATATCTTGCTGTTCTAAGTGTGCTACCCAGGCCATCATAGAAGACAGCGGCGTTCCTAATTGATGCGCGGTTTCTTTGGCCATTCCTGCCCAAACTTGGTTTTGTTCGGCTTTGCGGTACATCGAAAAGAGCAAATAGCCCACCAATACTAATAGGCCAAGCACGCCAAATTGCAAATAGGGCAGCCAAAAAAGTTGCTTGACTTCTTCGCTGTCTTTTAGATAAAGTAGTTTTGTATTTCCTTTGATATTGAGTTCAATGGGGCGGTAAGCACCCGACATTTCTTTTAAGGTTTGTTTGATGTTTTGCGCCGTCAATTGTTCGGGGTCCAAATTACTGGCCTCAACTTGTTTGGTTTGCGGGTCGAACAATACTACTGGAACTAAGCTTTTTTGGTCGGTTAGGTCGGCGTTAAACGAGCGAATCAAAGAATCTGAATGCGCTTGTAAACGCATCAATTCCTTGGAGAATCCATGGCATAGGGTCATATACATGTCCTCAAATACTTGGATTTGATAACTCCGCCCTCCGGCAATCCAGCCCTTAGCAAGTTTTAGCATGGCCGGGTTTGGCGTTTTAGGATCAATATTTCTGGATTGTGAAATACTGCCGTCATCGTTCAATAAGATAAAAGGGATGTCTTTATTGGCTTCAATAATTTCGAGTGCAAAATCTACATCTTGACTTATGGTGAGGTCAGAGGCTCCTAAAAGGGTGCGGTTGGCCCTGACCACCAAGGCCATTTTTTGACGTTCTTTTTCTTGGAGTGCTGAAAAAATATCGGTGCTTAAAGCAACTAATTCTGCTTTTTTGCGCAGCGCAAGTGCCCATTGTTGGGCTTTTGTGCGCTCTCGGTCGCCAATTTTTTGAATCCGTTGGTTCGAATAGAATAAAGAAATACCCACAACGGCAAGTGCCAAGATGACGAGCAATAGTTTCCAGCGCTGTTTGGAGGTATATAAATCCATTGAACGAATTTACTGAAAAATTGGCGCCTCAAGCCCCAATACTTCAGTTTCTACTTGTGAACAAACGCGGTTAAAGTCAAAATGTTGTTTAAAGTAGGGCGCATTGAGTGCTGGATAAGCACCCGCCATAATTTGATCAATGCCATTCAAAAGAGAGGCAGCACTGTTCAATTCAAAACAAAGCCCTCCTCCAAAAAGCTCAATAATCTCTTTACTTCCGCCGTTGTTCACCCCCAGCACAGGGCAATTGTTTTGTAGTGCCTCGAGCGTGACCATCCCAACCGTTTCTTTATCGGCTGCCGAAATCACTACATCTGCCGCGTGGTAGACGAGCTCCATTTTTTCGTGAAACCCCGCCCAGATTACTTGCCGATTTTTTGGGTGGCCATTCACTTTTTCACGAAGATTCCTGTAATAGACTGAAGCTTCATCAGGAGTACTTTCACCTACAAATATTAAAAATTCATCGGTATTCGTTCGCTGTTTAAAGCAATCCCAAACAAAGGCTTGTCGTTTTTTGGGATCAATTCGGCCCACCACTACGATGAGTTTTTTTTCTAGTGGCCACTGTAGATCTATTCGTGCGTTTGTTTTTTCTATAATGGCTTCGGACTTGAAAATGAGCCCAGATGGGATTTCTTTCACCTTGTGTTTGGCAATTCTGGTTTGTTGCAAAACTTGTGCTTTCAGATAGGGTAGTGGGCAAACCCAAGTGCTAAGTAAAGCATAGCGCAGCGTTCGAAATAACTGTGTGCGCTTGCCACCGAGTGCCATTTCCATAAAGTAATGCGTCTTGACTTTTCCGCGTGAAAAGAATGCCACAGATGCCGCAATGCTCAGTTCTCTATTATTTCTAAAAAGGAGATGGTGATAGCTCTGCTTGGCAAGAAACACTGCTAACTTCAAAGCAAATAACCATTGATAATGCTTTGGTTTTTGTGCGACTACATAAAAAGGAACGCTGGCAAGTTTTGCTGCTCTTTGTATTGGGCTCTCCAAATTGACAATGAGCAGCACATCATAACCTCGACTTTTCATTTGTTGGGCATTGCGCAGCTGGTTCATTTCTAAACCACCCCAACCTTCCGACAGACATAAATAGGCAATGCGTTTCATGGTAGCACCGCGAAATTAGATAGAATAGCCCTAACTTTGCGCTATGGAAGATTTTAAATCCTTACTGCGTAAGCCTTGGTTTGTTTTTGCCTTCAGCTTTATATTTATCGGCGGCCTTTTGATATTAGTGAGTCCAAATTTGTTCGAAGGTGAAATCGTGTATGCGAAGAATGGCAAAAAGTATACCCTCGAGGCGCCACTGAGTTTGGCTTATTTTGTTGGCCTGGGTTATCAAGAATCTGAAATGGAGGGCGTCGTAGATTTCTACCTCACGCGTCGAGGCTACATGCTAGCAGCAAGTTTGCTGCTAGGTTTTCCGACGCTGTTGGCGTATCGTTCTTTTTTGGCCAAAAAGAATAAATAACTGTAAGTTGCTCCGAGAGGTTATTACAAACTTTTCGTACGCCCGCCATCTACGGGCAAATTAATTCCATTAATATAGGAGGCACTTGGCGAAGCTAAAAACGCCACTGCCGCGGCTACTTCATGAGGCTCAGCAATGCGTTTCATGGGGCTTTCTTGACCCATTTCGGCTAAAATTTCTGCGATGCTTTCGCCGGTTTTGTCTGCTTTTACTTTGGCAATTTCGGTGAGGCGCTGTGTGTTTGTAGCACCCGGCAACACGTTGTTAACGGTAATGCCAAATGCACCTAACTCATTGGCAAGCGTTTTTGACCAACTGGCTACTGCCCCTCTTATAGTATTGGAAACACCAAGATTTGGCAGCGGTTGCTTCACAGACGTAGAGATGATATTAATGATACGCCCAAAACCGGAAGCTTTCATTCCCGGAACAACAGCCTGCATTAAAATATGGTTACAAATAAGGTGCTGGTTAAACGCCGCTAGAAATTCGCTGGTATCTGCATCTACAATAGGACCGCTTTTTGGCCCACCTGTATTATTGACAAGAATTTGAATGTCACCATTTAAATGAATAAAGTTGGTGACGGCATTTTTTAATCCTGCTGGGTCAGTAAAATCAGACACGAAATAACTATGGGGTTGGTTGTTATCCGTCGATAGGGTTGCCAGCGCCATTTTTAAATTTTCTTCGTTTCTAGCCGTTAGGCAAATTGTATAGCCATCTTTGGCAAGCTGTTGGGCAATGGCCAACCCAATTCCTTGGGTAGAACCACAAACGAGGGCGCGTATAATATTGTGCATCTTAAGTATTTATTTTGTTTAAATGATTTTTTGATTTATATTTGGCGAAATTACTAATACTAAAGTTATTACTATGAAAAGTTTTACGCAGTTGTTCTTACTAACGGTCGTTATGCTCGCATTCTCTTTTGGCTTCAAAGCACAAGTGAGCTTGTACACCATGACACCGATTTCAGGAACCTATTCTTATTTGGTTGGCGCAACTCCAACCTCTTTGGCAAATACTGCTGATGATGCCCTTTCAGCAGCATTTCCAATTGGCTTCGACTTTGCTTACAACGGAGTTACTTACACTTCTGTTAAAGCAAGTTCTAATGGTTTGCTAACATTTAATGCCGTTGGTTCTTCCACTACAGCAAACAATCTAGCAACAACTTCAACCACTGCTCGGCCTGCGCTTGCGCCGTTATGGGACGACATTCAATGTAGCGAGGGCGTAAAATATGAACTAAGTGGCACTGCTCCAAATCGGGTGCTTACTGTTGAATGGCGCAACATGGAGTGGAACTGGTCATCTAGTCAACTTGCTATTAGTTTTCAGGTAAAGCTTTATGAAGGCACCAATATAATTGATTTTGTTTATCAATCTGAAACCCCTGCGGGTAACCCTGGTGGGTCAGGTGGTGCTTCAATAGGACTCATGGGCTCAGCATCTTCAGACTTTTTGTCTTTGCAAAACTCAAGTGCAGCTCCAACAACGAGCTCAACGTCTTCTACAAATAATATTTCAACCAAACCTGCTTCTGGTCAAATCTACAGATTTGGTCCACCACCATTTCCAGAAGTTATTTTTTCTAGTATAAACCCAAGTACGGTTTCATGTACTACTTCTCCTGCAAGGCAAATTGACTTAAATGTTACTATATCATCTGGTACAGTATCTAGTGTAATTTTAAACTATGCATTTAACGGTGTTGCTCAAACACCAATTAACATGACCAACACATCAGGTAGTAACTATTCTGCCACCATACCTGCTGCAACACCAGTTAATGCAGTTGTAACATGGAATGTTGTTGCCACTGCAAATACCGGAACGACAACTTATTACAATGGTGCATCATACCAAGACCAACCTTGGTTTGGCATTACCGGTGCAGCTCAAGCCAACCAAACTAGTGTTTGTCAAGGAGCTGATGCTATATTGTCTATGGTAAGTTCGAACTCTGCTGTCCAAGTAACAACTCAAACTACAAGCAATCCATACTTTAGTTCGTTTTCTTACGGAAATCCTTTCTATCATTCCACCTGGGGGGGGTTAAAAACCCAACACATGTACACTGCTGCTGAATTAGCAGCAACAGGTTTAGCTGCGGGACCAATTACCGATTTATCATTTATTATCGGAACAGCCTTTGGTATGACCTACAATGATTTTTCCATTTCTATGGGGCAAACAAATAATCCAGCCATGGCCGGGATTAATTCCACATCAGCATTTACACAAGTATATAGCGCCGCTTCATACACCACAGTAACTGGCCAAAATGATTTCGCTCTTTCAACCCCTTATGTTTGGGATGGAGTGTCTAACCTTATAGTTCAGTTTTGCTGGAGCAACAACAACGGAGGAGGAACCAATAACAATATGTTGATTGTAAGTTCAGGGTTTACATGTACAGCCTATTTCGGTCAAGACAACCAATCGATTTCAACAATTTGTGGATCTACTTCGACCACTGGTACAACAACAACACGTCCTGTCATGACTTTTACAGGCAACAAAACCCTAAATGCCGAAACATATGCATGGTATGTTTCAGGTAACCCAGCGGTTATAGGAACAACAAATCCAGACACCGTGTCGGTTAATGCCAATACAACTTATTATGCTGTTGCAACAATTACGGGTTGTGATTTAACCTCGTCGAATGTAACTGTATCTACCCTTGATCTACCGGCGGCACCTATTGCCACCAACAGCACCCAATGTGGTATTGGTGTACCAACAGCCTCTGTTGCTTCGGCGGCAGGCGCAGCTGGCACAGGTGATTTCTTTTGGTATGATGCAGCAACATCTGGTAACTTAGTTCAAAATTCATCTTGGAACACCCAATATGAAGAAGATTTTACTGGCCCATCTGTTGCCCCTAATGGCACCTTGAGTGGAACAGCCAACCTTACCGCAACACCAGGATGGTTGCAGCTTACAACCAACCAAAACTCACAACAAGGAGGTTTTACTGTTCAACCAGGAGTTAATGGAATTGAATATCAAATTGATTTTGATTTCAAAAGCAATACTTCTTTTGGTGCTGATGGCTTCTCGTGGAGTTTTGCCCCAGATGCAGACGCTACAATAATCGGCAATGGCACAACATTGCCTGCAGCAGAAATGGGTACAGGTTCAAAGTTGAAAATCTCCTTTGACGCATACGGAACTTCTATGCCTAACCAAAAAGGAACTTATGTTCTTTACAATAATACAGATGCAACATTTAATAGTACAAGCACCGGGGTTTTGGCTCATACGAACAGCACACCTTGGCTAAGTACTTCTTCAAAGCACGTCACTATTACCATTTCTCAAACTGGTCTATTAAGCATGCTTGTTAACGGTGCTGAGGTGTTTACAAACGTGGCGCTGCCAGCCTCTTATCTTACTGAAGACAAGTCAACTTGGAAACATGTATTTGCTGCAAGAACTGGTGGTGTAAGTATGAAAAATGAAATTGATAATTTAAAAATTCAATATCGACTTACGCCCGTTGGAGTTCCAACTTACAACACGTCTATTTCTAGTGGCACAACACTTTACGTGTCAGAACTTGGTGCTAATGGATGTTACAGCCCTCTTGTACCAGTTGTAATGACAGTAACCACACCACCACAAATTACATATAACAATTCTGCTAGTGCAATTTGTATAGGTGACGCGGTTACACTCAATATGAGCGCAACCATTACCCCACCTTATACTTACACGGTTACTTCCTCAAATCCGAGTGCTGGCGTAGGAACTAACGCTACCGGAGCAAGCCAAACATTTACTCCAACTGCTAGTGGTAATGTTGCTTATACTATTACTGCTTCAAACGGTACTTGTACAGAGATGGATACCGTTACTATTCAGGTAGTCCCTGGAGCTGCACCTGCACCAATTATTGCCATGGATACATTATCATTGTGTCCGAGTGCTACAAGCGCTGCTTTTACAGCCACTCCATCAGCAATGTTAATACCTTATACTTTCAATTTGTTTGATAGTTACGGAGACGGTTGGAATGGTAACACACTAAAAGTACTCGCCAACGGTACTCTTCTCGAGTCTTTAACCTTTACCAGCGGCTCATTCTTCACAACAACAGTAGATATACCTGAAGGGGCTGTTATTACTACCGAATGGACAACTGGTTCTTTCCTTGGTGAATGCTCCTTTAATATTGTTCTAGATGGAGTAACCCTACATTCCGCATCAGGATTAACAACAGCTAATTTGTTAGCCAATATGTACAGCGGAACAGCTGCATCATACAATTATACTATAACTTGGTATACTGCTCCAACGGGTGGAACACTAATTGGTACTGGATTAACATTCGATGCTTTAGGCTCAGCGGCCTTACCAAACTTGAACACTGTAGGAACGTATTTTGTCTATGCAAAACAATCGAATGCATGTTTAAGTGCAGCAACTCAGGCAGTAGTGAATGTCACAAACGTGTTAGCTGAAATTACTGCGGTTGATGCCACATGTAATAGCGTAGACAACGGTACGTTTACCTTGGGTGCGATTACTTGTGGTACCACACCATTTACCTATTCTGTTGATGGTGGTTCATTTGGCCCGATACCAACTAACTTATCTTATGGTTCACATACAGTTGTAGTAAAAGACGCTACCGGTTCAGAGGCACCTTCATTGACCATATTCATTGATCAGCCAACATGGATTACCAATGTCCCAAATTTTGTGGCAAATGGTTGGGCGTGTAAAGACGAAATATCAGAAATTATTTCTGCGGCTAATCCGAACTTAACAATTTCAGACACCCTCGTCATTCAATCAGCGGCTGTAGTTCCAGCATCAGGTAACTTTACGATTACTTCTGCTTTAAATCTTCCGGTAGGCGCTACAGTAACTTCAGCCACGCTATTGGTGAATGGCCTAACTACCTCAGGAGGAACATGGGCTTCTGATCTAGATATAGTTGTTAGTGGCGTAGGATCACTATCAGTTACACCATCCGGATTTACTGTGACGAATGCTAACTATAGCTATCCATTGTCGGCAATCAACGGTACAAATGGATCAGTAACTGTATCTATCGACAACAACTGGTTTGGTAACGCAACTATCGCAAGTCTATCCCTTGTTTATGAATATACGCTTCAGCAAACATTAGATAATATTACATGGTATGCAGCTCCAGTTGGTGGCCAAACATTAGGTTCAGGATTCTCTTTTGAGTCTGTTGGCACCACAGTGCTTCCAAATACAACTCTACCCGGTGTCTATAACTTTTATGCTCAAGGTGAATTAGATGGTTGTTCTTCATTCACTAGATTGTTAGTCCCTGTTACAATTCAAGCACCAACTATCGTTGCGAGCACTCAAACAGCAACGGTTTGTCCAGGCGAATTTTTGACGCTTTCAGCAACAGGAGGGATCAGTTACTCTTGGTCAAATGGTGCAGGTCAAAACACACCATTTGTACCAATGACCTCTTCTTTTGTTACTGCGACACAATCTTATGTAGTGAATGGTTTTGATATTGATGGTTGTGCAAATCAAGATACAGTTGTTGTAACCGTTATTCCTCAGCCGATTTTAAATCCTGGAATGGACCAAACCATTTGTGAAGGTACTCCAGTCATTTTATACGCTTCCACTACACCAGCTACAGCAACTGCAGTTTCATCATACGTATGGAACAATAACGTAGCTAACAATGCACAATTTGTACCTACAACTTCTACAGTAGTTACTGTTGTAGCAACTGGTGCAAATGGTTGTACGACTCAAGATTCTGTTCAAATTACTGTACTCGCCCTACCTACGGTAAATGCAGGTGTAGACCAAACAATTTGTGCGGGTACTGGAGCAACACTCATCGCATCAGGTGCTGTTTCTTACGAATGGAATAACAACGTTTCTCAAGGTGTTCCTTTCTATCCTACATCTTCGCAAATCTACACAGTAACAGGTATTGGCACGAATGGATGTACTAACGTAGATCAAGTACAGGTCAACGTGGCTACTGGTCCTTCAGTAACGGTTTCTGCTCCACAAACTGTTTGTTCAAATGATGCTGCTACATTCAGCGCAGTATCTCAAAATAGCTTAGGTGGATTCTGGACTACTTCTGGTAATGGTACCATTACACCAAGCATTTCAAGTGCTGCTATAACTTATTTACCAGCAGCAAATGATCCAGTTGTGGTTACTTTGACCTATGTTGCAACTAATGCTTGTGGAAATGCATCAAGCACTACAAATGTGAATGTATTACCAATTCCAGTTGTAGATGCTGGTCCTGATCAAACAATCTGTAGTGGTTCTTCAGTAGTATTAAACGCAGCAGGTACAGGAAACATCACTTGGGGAACTTCGAATGTAAATAATGGTTTTGCCTTTATTCCTGTATCGACAGCAACCTATACTGCTACTGCAACTAGTTTGAACAACTGTACGAACCAAGATGAAGTGACGGTAACCGTTGTTGCTTTACCTGATGTAAATGCTGGTGACGATGTAACGATTTGTTCAGGCGAGCAAGTTACGCTAACTGCGTCAGGTGCTATTACATACGAATGGTCTGGCGGAATTGCCAACGGTACATCGTTTGCTCCAGGAACAACGGCAACATACACCGTGACCGGAACAACTGTTAATGGTTGTTCGAGTACAGACCAGGTCATTGTAACAGTTAACGCAACACCAGAAGCCATTGCTTCTATCGTAGACGACGTTACGCTTACTGCTACGCCAGGTGTATATAACTACCAATGGATTAACTGTGCTACAGGCACTGCAGTTCCTAACGCCTCATTTGCAACATTCAATGCATTGGCAAACGGAACTTACGCCGTAATTGTTAGTACTCCGCAAGGATGTTCAGATCAATCTGATTGTATCACAATTGATGCAGTAAGCATTGATCAAATCACTGAGTTGGCAATGAGCGTTCAACCGAACCCAACTTCTGGCGAATTGAGCATCTCTATGCCAACCGATCTTACTGCGCAAGCGCAAGTATTTGACGCTCAGGGCAAATTGGTCATTGACTTAACAAGTGTTTCAAATGGTTCCACTTTGAACCTTTCTAACATGACAACTGGTGTTTATATGATCCGCATCACTGCTGCAGAATCCCTTCAAACATTCAGAGTTGTTAAACAATAACTAAAACCCATTGAATATTCGAAAGCCACCCCTTGGGGTGGCTTTTTTTATTAATTTTAGGTTCTTAAAATCTTAACATGAGAAAACTCCAAATCCTAGGCATACTGTTCTTTTTTATTCAGGGAGCCTTGGCTCAATTTGTTCAAATTGGAACCGGCACTACATCTAGTTACTTTACTGGTCCTTATTACAGAAGTTCGGCCACTTCTGTCTTTAACTACTCAAAATACGCTTACATATATACTTCAACTGAGTTAGCGCTCATTCCTCCCGGATCAATGATTACTATGATTGAATGGGAAAAGGCAGCAGGGACTATTTCAGCCCCAAATACTTTTGAAATACTACTTGCTAATAATACAGCGACAACTTTAGTCACTGGTACTACATGGGGCGCTGTTTCTTCCGGAGCAACCTCTGTGTATTTAAACACAAATCAAGGATTTACAGCTACAGCACCAGGCTGGGAGGCCTTTACACTAACCACACCTTTTATTTATACTGGCGGGACGCTTCAAATTATGACCGATCATATATATTCGGGTTTAGCAAGTGGAGCAAATAATTTCTTTCGAACACCTGCTACTGGCATGGCGATAGGATGGGCTTCTAATTTGGCTGGTTCAGCTTCAACTCCACTGTCTACTGCTACTTATGGTAATAACCGTCCAAATATCAAAATTCACTATGTGCCGGGTACTGCTTGCTCCGGAACAGTTGTTGCTGGCACAGCCAATGCTTCTGTTTCGGCTGTGTGTCCGAGTGTTCCGTATTCGCTTTCATTAAGTGGTGGCACGCTTGCTTCGGGTATTACATACCAATGGCAATCTGCAACCAGTGCAACAGGGCCGTTTTCTAACATTACTGGCGCAACAAATAGCAGTTATCAAGCATCCCAAACCGCTGACACTTGGTACCAGTGTATCGTGACTTGTACGGGGTCAAGTTCTATCGATACCTCGACTATTGTGGGTGTAACAACCAACAGTTTTTTTAATTGTTACTGCACCAGTACGGCTACGGCAACAACCTACGGCGATATCCAACGCGTTGAGTTGAATACAATAGACAACAGCTCTACTAGTTGTAATGGAACCTATTCTGATTATACGAGCTTGTCTACATTAGTGTCTCCGGGAGTCACATACCCAATGGAGCTCGACCTCATGAACTGTTCTAGCGGTACTTATAGCTACGGTACGCGTGTCTGGATAGACACCGACCACAACGGCCAGTTTGATACCTATGAATTGTTACATGATTCATATAACTCCTTACCATCTTTGGTTTCGGTCAATGTTCCGTTTAATATTACCATTCCATCTACCGCATTACCAGGGCTTACGCGCATGCGTATCGTTATAATTGAGTCTAATGCCACCCCTTCACCATGTGGAACTTACACTTGGGGAGAGACCGAAGATTACATGGTTCTAATCTCTGCCCCACCAACATGTCCGCAGCCTATAGCACTCAATGTTGTTTCTTCTTCTTTGAATGACGCTACTATTAGTTGGACGCCTGGTGGCACGGAAACGCAGTGGCAAATTGAGTACGGGGCGCAAGGCTTCACGCCTGGCACAGGCACCATACTCAATGTTACGGCATATCCACATACAATAGGAGCTTTAACTCCTTATAGCTTTTATCAAGCCAGAGTGCGTGCAGTTTGTACTCCTGGTGATTCATCTTATTGGTCACCTATGATATCATGGAATACTTATGACCAAGGGCAGTATATCCAATGGGATAACACCTGCCCAACCGGAGGCTTCGTAGATATTTCTTCTACTGGTACGAATGCAAACCTATTGGATGATACTGAGCTAGGCATAACTTTACCGTTCCCAATGCTTTATCAAGGCATTTTGGTTACAAACATGACAATCGGAAATAACGGTGGTGTTGTACTCGGTTCCACTACGGCTCAAGTTGCTTATACAATGCCGGCTACTGGTAACGGTCTGTATCCGTTTATTCAAGATTTGGGGTCATCTGTAGCACCTAATGGTGTATTCTACCAACAAGTTGGTACTTCACCGAATAGTAAATTTATCATCCAGTGGAATAATATTTCTCATTACGCCTTCCCGGTATTGCCCGACGGTGCTACCTTTGAGTTGATCATCGACGAGGCTACCCAAGAGATTTATTATGTTTACGATGACGTTATTATGGGTAATCCAACAAGTTGGGACTACGGTGCAGATGCCGAGATCGGTGTTCG
>JALRJE010000079.1 GCA_023268965.1 Crocinitomicaceae bacterium | reverse complement strand
ACTGACTTGCGTTTCTGGTGCTTTACGCTTGTCAATAAACGTAAACAACCTTTCGTAGTTGTCATCCAAAATAACCTTCACAAAACCTGAATAATCAGCATTTAAAGGGGTTAATACTTGGGTTTGGTATTGTTGAATGGGATAGGTTCTTCTGTCTTTTTTGACCGCTTTTCCCTTCGCATCATAAAAATGAAGCTCAACAGTCACTAAGGTATCGGAAGGGAGGTCGCTGGAGAGCACTAATAAATGACTGTCGTCTTTGATCAATTCCATAACCGCAATAGCTCGGTAATCTTCCTTTACTGCATAATGCAGGGCCTTCCAGTTGCTGTGGTCGTCTAGGCTAGACCAAGTTGGCGCTGGCCAGCAGTCGTTGAGTTGCCAAAAAATGGTACCCATACAGCGCGGTGCATCAGCTCTGTGGCCTGCAATAGCAATACTCACTGCCTTTCGCTGAGTGAGTTGCGAATAATAGATAAATGTCTGAAAATCTTTGGCCTTTCCGAAATAGATTTTAGCGTGTTTTTCAATCATGCCATTACCCACATAAGACTTCTGATGGTTTTTCATGACCGAAGCATGCAGGCTTTGTTCGGATAGTGGTGCAAAACGGTTGATTGTACTCGGCTCCGGGAAACTCTGAAAACCGTACTCGGCATTGAATCGGCCAATTTTGTTGGCGAAATCATGTAATGGATCTTTGCCATGCCACACTCCCCAATAGTGCATAGTGCCGTAATTAAAATATTCATCTTTCCCCCAATTACTGAGTGGTGAGGTATGCACATAAGGAATACTCCCTGTGGTGAGTTCATTGACATGCCCGGGCAGCACCTGTCGAAACAACTTTTGATAAGCCTCCTCGATTTCTCGCTGCGCGGCTTCGTTTAACTTGTACTGGCTTTGGAATCCCCAATTTCTCCAGGCGACATCTACCTCATTGTTTCCATTGAAATAAACCAATGACGGATGTGCTGCCAAGCGCGGAATTTGCTGCCTGGCTTCTTCATCAATCAAGGCCAAAAAAGACGCAGCTCCAGGATACATGGCACAAGCAAACATGAAGTCGTGCCAGACCATAATTCCTGCGCGGTCGCAGGCTTCCATAAATGCGCTAGGTGCATATATTCCGCCACCCCAAACCCGAGCCATATTGAAGTTGGCAGCCTGCATTTCGGGTACCAAAGCTACAAAAGCACTATCTAAAGCAGGGCCTGCAAATAGACCAGGCGGAATCAGATTGGCACCTTTTGCAAAGATTTTTCGGCCATTGATTTCAAAGACAAACGAAGTGCCCCACTCGTCTTGTTCTTGCAAAAGTTTAGATTGCCTAATTCCAAATGTGTAGGGGTGCCGATACACTAATTGCCCGGTAGTATCAAAGAACATCAAGGTATCTTGATACAAATGCGGTAAGCCATGCCCGGCTGGCCACCACAACTCAGCATTTGACAAGGTGAAGTTTTGATTGAAGTCAAACTGAAACAAAGATGAATCAGGCGCCGCTCGGAAGGAACTCATTGTTGCTTTAGAAGGGAGCACTTGAATATCATTCAAAAGTTGACTTTTTACAGTAAACCCTTGTTGTGTTGCGGAGATCCTACCCTTGAGTTGAATTTGTGCCGACCCGTCATTGTTTAAGGTTATTGTATTGACTACAATATGTTCAACTTGAATATTCGATGGAAGGTCGATAGTCATTGGATAAGCAAAACCGATCGTGTTGATGCGTGGTGCCCAATCCCAACCAAATTGGTATTGTGGTTTTCGGGTTAAGGAAGCCACTTTAACCGAACCCGCGTCGTTGGGTGCTGGATATGTAAATGCTTGATAAAGTTGAGATTTTGCATGGTATTGAACCGGAGATTCAATCTTGATATCAATTGTATTATACCCACATTGAAGCTCGTTTACATCGAGCGTAAATTGATAGTGCAAAAAGAAATTTTCTGCCTGAGCAATGAGCTTCCCATTGATAAAAACTTGCGCATAGGTATCCAAATTCGGGATGTCAAGGATAAGATGACGCTCATTAAAGAAGGCTTCATTCAAAAAGAATCGGGACCGAAAATGCCAAGTGTGATCTTCTATCCATTGGTATTTGGCTTCGTTTTCGCCGTAAAAAGGATCTGGTAGCTCACCCGTATGCCATAAATATTCTTGCACTGTACCTGCTTGGCCAAAAGGCAACCAAGTTTTCTGAATAGGATGATACATTTCCCAATCAAGTGTGACTTGTGTAAAGGAAAAATGAGTGCACATAAAAAAAAGAAAAATAAGGACTAGTCTCATTTTACCAGTTTCGGTCAAATTGCGCATCGATGAGCTCAGCACCCTCGTTATGGCGCAGGGCAAAATTAAAACCAGCATAAATAGAGTATGCCCCGTAATTCCCGTCTTTATCTATCGCGATAAAACCACATTGCAAACCAGTGAGGTCTTTGTGCTTACGTATAATGCGCATGCAGGCTTCTTTGCAAGCAGCAAGAGGCGCATAACCATGGCGCATGAGCTCTACTACCGTATGGCTACCCGCGATCCGGACAATTGCTTCACCCAAACCAGTGGCGGTAGCCGCTCCAACTTCATTGTCTACGAATAGACCAGCCCCAATAATGGGAGAATCACCTACCCTACCATGCATTTTGTAGGCCCAACCACTCGTGGTGCAAGCACCTGCAAATTGGCCTTGTGAATCCATTGCGATCATGCCGATGGTGTCGTGGTTTTCGTGGTTGATATTGGGTTTTTTGAATAGGTCTTTATTTTCTTTGCGCCATTTTTCATAATCTTTCTTGACCTCTGGGATGGGCATTTTGGCGGTAGCAAAGCCCTGCTCAAGCGCAAATTGATGGGCTCCTTCACCAACGAGCATGACGTGTTGGGTGCGGTCCATGACAGCGCGTGCCACACTAATTGGATGTGCAATTCCTTCCAAAAATGCAACAGCGCCGCAGCGGGAATCACCGCTCATGATGCAAGCATCTAGGGTAACGTGCCCATCGCGGTCTGGGCGGCCGCCTACACCAACGCTGCGGTTGCTGAGGTCTGCTTCTGTGACCATCACTCCCTTTTCAACAGCGTCTGTAGCGGAGCCACCTTTTTGTAGTTCAGCCCATGCAGCTTCATTGGCGGCCAAGCCGTGGTTCCAGGTAGAGAGTATAATAGCACCACCCGCGTTACCTTCATATGACTTTGCCATAATTTGGCTTGCCTGACTTGGCTTCACGATACTCAATGCGCCTACTGCTGCACCAAAACGAATAAATTGTCTTCTTTTCATATCCTAACGTTTGCGAAGTTCAGCAGCCAACCAATTTTGAAATGCTTTTGCATTTTTGGCGTGCTCGGCGCCCGAGGCAGTAAAATTGTGTGTTCCAGAGTAATCAGGTTTGGCACACATAAAGATATAATTGTTTTGATCTGGTTCGAGCACCGCATCTACTACCCCTATCGGAGGCAAATAAATGGGGCCTGGAGGCAAGCCCGCGATTTTGTAGGTGTTGTAAGGACAGTCGATATCGCGATGTACGGCTAGCAGGCGTTGTACACCTTTGAGCTGCTCTCCCCAACAAAATTTAAAAGTTGGATCGGATTGCAATTTAACACCTTGCCTGATGCGGTTGAGATAAAGCCCTGCAATGATTGGCCATTCTTCTGATCTTCTGGCTTGTTCGGAGTATACAATACTGGCAAGCGTGACGGCCTCACTAGGTGTTTGTAAACCAACGCCGACTAGTTTAGCTTTGCGTTCGGGCGTCCAGAACTTTTTAAACTCTTGGGCCATTCGGTTCACGAATTGTGCAGGGGTTTGGTCCCAATACAGTTCATAGGTGTTCGGGATAAAAAGCGCAGGTAATTGTTCTAGGTTAAAACCCAACCGAGCGAGCGTTTGCCCATTTTGAATGTAGCTCATGAATTGAATACTATCAAGATCGAGTTGCGTTTTTAACTTACCGGCTAAATCTTGAAGCGTGCGGCAATTTTCAAAACTGACCGCAACGGTTTGCTCGGCATTGCCGTTGCCGTTGCTATTGCTTTTAAAGCCATTCCAGATGTGCCGATACGCCGTAGCGGGCTCGATGATATATTTACCCGGAGCAATATTGCGCGGATTCATTTCTTTTTCTGTTCCCACCATTTCAAAAAGGTCAGGCTTTGAAATAATTCCTTTGTCCTCAAGCATGCGGGCAACGCTTTTCACATTTAATTGATTGTCTTTTGCAGATAGATATACAACCACCGCAGTGGAATTGTTAGACTTCTGAAAGGCAGCAAAATAATATTTGAGCTGCGGCAATACAAAAAGCGTTAAAACCAGTGCGAGTGCACCTACTATAAGTACTAATTTTTGTTTTGTAGACATAATTGATAGGTAAGTTCGTCGAAATATTCATTTTTAAAACGCAGCCAATTTTTGCGCGTTCCAGCATGAATAAAACCTGCTTTTTCGAAGAGTAAAATACTCGATTGATTATCGCCGTGTATTTGACAATACAAATTGCGCAGTTCTAAAATTTCTTTGCAGTAGGTTGTAAACAGTTGCAAGGCCTCTGCAGCGTAGCCCTTCCGTTTGTCAGCATTGGCTGCAATAAGGATGCCGACGGCGCCATAGCCATGCTTGAAATTGAGGTCGTATAAGTCAATAACACCCACAGGGCGTTCTTCTAGTGCCGTTTGAATGACCAAGCGCATTTGACCTGATTTACGGATGTCAGATTGGTGTTCGATCAGCTGATGGATATCGAACAATGAAAATGGCACCTCTGTGTTGGATACCTTCCAGTTATCTGGATTGTTCTCCCACATGAAAATGGTGCTGGCGTCATCCTTTTCGACCGCTCTCAAAACGACCAAACTACCCTTCAAGCTCATAAATTCCGTTATAAACGAGTTTGGCAGGCCCGGTAAGATAAATTTCTGAAAACGATTGATCGGCGTTCATTTGCCACTGCACCTGCAGAAGTCCGCCTTTGGTTTGGACCTCAATGCTGCCTTTATTGATTTGACGAAGTTGTGCAAATACGAGTGCTGCTGCGGTAACACCTGTACCACAGGAGAGAGTCTCGCCTTCTACTCCGCGTTCATAGGTGGCCACACGAATATGATTTTCATTGAGCTCCATTAAGTTGACATTGATTCCGTCTTCTTGATAAGTGCTATTGTATCGAATAGCTCGGCCTAAGTTGATGACGTGATCGGAATCATGATTGGCATCGAGTAGCACATAATGCGGAGAACCCGTATGGAGTTCAAATGCTTCGCCAGTAGATTTAATTGGCTTTACATCATTCATTTTCAGTTTGACTTCATCTTGACAAAGCCATGCTTGGTGAACACCATCTATAGCGATAAAACGTGTGTCTGCTCCGTGTAGCAAGCCTAGCCTTGCAGCAAAAGCAACCGCACAGCGCGCTCCGTTCCCACAAAAAGATTGCGTGCCATCTGCATTGAAATAAACCATTTCAAAATCATATCCTTCCGTGCGTTGAATGACAATAAGCCCATCGGCACCTATGCCAAATTTGCGGTCACAAAGTTGCTGAATGGCCATGACAGACAATTTGTCATCTAAACCAGAGGTGTGGTCTAGCATAATGAAATCGTTGCCCGTGCCTTGGTACTTGTAGAAAGGTAGTCTCATCGTAGTTGAACAAAAATAGTTGATTAATCGTTACGAATTCTTAACAAAATTTAACATTTTTCAAGCAATTTTTGGAACGCTATTTGCGTTTAATGTTGTGTAAATTAAAATCTGACAGTATGACACTCACCAGCACACTCAAATTATTTGGCTTGGGAATCCTAGGTGGTACCCTTCCTCTTGCTACTTACGTCATTATTCAACATAATAGTAGCCGTTTATCAGATCAAGTTATTGACGGAAATCTCCGCACACCCATCCAACAAGTTGATTACCAAGGCGTACCTCAAGGGCTTGACTTCAGCGCTGCGGCAGAAAGCACGGTAAATTCCGTTGTGCACATTACCACCAAAGTAGTACAGACCACTTTTCAGCGCGATCCCTTTCAAGAATTCTTCTACGGACCCGGTGCCGGAGGACGAGAATTCAAACAATATGGCGCCGGGGCCGGTTCAGGAGTTATTGTTTCCTCACAGGGTTATATCGTTACCAACAATCATGTCATTGACAACGCGAGTGAAATCCAAGTAATCTTGAATGACAACTCCAAATACGATGCAAAAGTGGTGGGTACAGACCCTTCCACCGATATTGCCGTTCTTAAAATTGAAGGTACTAACTTTGCTGCCATACCAATAGGAAATTCAGACGAGCTTAGGATTGGAGAATGGGTTTTGGCCGTTGGCAACCCTTTTAACCTCACCTCTACGGTTACGGCTGGCATTGTATCGGCTAAAGCCCGAAACATCAATTTACTTTCAGAGCGCAACTCCAAAGAAGTTGTTCCAATCGAGTCCTTTATTCAAACCGATGCTGCTGTAAATCCTGGGAATAGCGGTGGGGCTTTAGTCAATACACGAGGAGAGCTCATTGGGATCAATACAGCCATCGCCTCTCAAACGGGTTCTTACGCGGGCTATTCCTTTGCCGTTCCGGTAAATTTAGTTGATAAAGTCATGCGCGACCTCATCGATTTTGGTATCGTACAACGCGGGTATCTCGGTGTCCAAATATCAGACATTACACAAGAAATCAAAGAAAAAAATAATCTCCCCGACCTCAAAGGTGTATACATCGCTAAGGTAGTTGAAGATGGCTCAGCAGACAAAGCGGGCCTCAAAGATGGCGATGTCATACTCAAAGTGGGCAGCAAAGAAGTCAATTCAGTGGCTGCTCTTCAAGAAGAAATCGGAAAGCGCAGACCTGGCGATAAAGTCTCGTTAAGCATCCGACAAAAAGACGGTGATCTACTCACCAAAGAACTCGTGCTGCGCAACCAAGACGGAGATACCGAACTGATGTCCAAAGAAGAAATCAGCAAGAACTATGCACTTGGCGCCACCTTCATCGAACTTACCGACAAGGAGAAAAAAGAGCTCAACATCAATCACGGTGTAAAAATCAAAACTATCAATACGGGTAAACTCAAATCGCTGGGTTTGAAGGAAGGAGTCATCATTACAAAAATCAATAATGAGCCCATTGAAACGGTGGAAGAACTTACCCAAAAGTTAAGCGGCGTCAATAGAGGTATCTTGCTTGAAATCATGGATGGAACAGGTAAAAAAGACTACCGAGGATTTGGATTATAAGTCAAAATCTTTTTTGCTCCTGCGTTGAAAAAGTTAAGAACTCGTTAATAACTCCGTAAAAAAAGCCTAATTCAGATTTTTTTATCCCTGATTTTCGACGTTACTTTGCTCAACAAGCAGGAGTCAAACTCTACCTAGTAAACAAGTATAGATAAGCGCATGAGACAGCTAAAAATAACCAAATCCATCACCAATAGAGAAAGTCAATCTCTAGATAAATATCTACAAGATATCGGTCGTGAAGAACTCATCACCGCAGAACAAGAAGTTGAACTCGCCCGTCGAATAAAAGCCGGCGATCAAAAAGCATTAGAGAAACTTACCAGAGCCAATCTGCGTTTTGTGGTCTCCGTTGCCAAGCAATACCAAAATCAAGGCCTTACCCTTCCCGACCTTATCAATGAAGGTAATTTGGGCCTTATCAAAGCTGCTCAAAAATTTGACGAAACCCGCGGTTTTAAATTTATTTCTTATGCCGTATGGTGGATTCGTCAGTCCATCCTTCAAGCACTAGCCGAACAAGCACGTATCGTTCGTTTACCTTTAAATCAAGTTGGTTCACTCAACAAAATCAACAAAGCGTTTTCTCGCTTAGAGCAAGAATTTGAGCGCCCGCCAAGTGCTGAAGAACTCGCCGAAGCGCTCGAGGTTCCGGAAGACAAAATCAAGGAAAGCTTGAATGTTTCTGGTCGTCATGTATCTATGGATGCACCACTTACCACCAACGATGATGGCGGTACGCTCATGGATGTCATGTCAAACCCAGACTCTCCACGCACTGACCACATGCTCATGGCTGAATCATTGCAAAAAGAGATTGAACGTTCTTTGAGCACCTTAACTGACAAAGAGCGTGAAATCATCCGCTTATTTTTCGGTATTGGCATGAATCACGGTCTTACGCTTGAAGAAATCGGAGCCAAATTCAACCTCACTCGAGAGCGCGTCCGGCAAATCAAAGAGAAGGCCATTCGCCGGCTCCGACACACCTCTCGAAACAAACTTTTGAAGTCATATCTCGGCTAATATATAAAAGGCTACCTACTTGTGGGTAGCCTTTTTCTTTTCATCAACAATCAATTATCAACATCAATCAACAACAACATGGAAACCAAAGACGGTTATGAAAAAGAGCTCTATTTACATATTGAGCGAGAAAGAGCAGCTGTAAAATTACAAAGCAAAGTAGGAGAACTCCTATACGATAAGGGTATTGAGCTCGTTTTGTTTAGAAATCACCTCACCGATACCACGATCTCCGAAATTCTGAATTTACATGAATACGCAAGAAAGGTAGTCAACAAACCCATTGATGTCTTTACTACAGCGGCTTTAGCCGAAATTTTGAGCACGCTCGATATTCCCGCTTCCAAATTAGACATCGGCCTATTGGCAAGCGAATGGCTCGCTGGCCAGACCGAACAAACCGGTATGGCCCGTTTTCTTATGGAAAAATTAGGTGGGCTACAACCTCCTCAGGCCATTGAACCCCGAGATGTCGTATTGTACGGGTTTGGGCGCATTGGTCGCTTGGCCGCGCGCGAACTCATCAAGCAAGCAGGTAAAGGCCAACAATTACGCTTGCGTGCTATTGTGACACGTGGCGCTTCTGATGCAGATATCATTAAGCGGGCTTCCCTGTTACGCAATGACTCTGTTCACGGTGCATTTAAAGGCTCGGTCATAGAAGATCTGGTCGGAAAAAACCTAAATATCAATGGCCAAATTGTACATATGATTGACGCTGCTAATCCAGAAGATATCGATTATACACAGTATGGTATCCAAAATGCCCTCATCATAGACAACACAGGAGTATTCACCAACAGAGAAGCGTTGTCCCGTCATCTGAAAGCGAAGGGGGTTGAAAAAGTGCTGCTCACCGCTCCTGGAAAAGAAATTCCAAATGTGGTTTATGGCATCAATCAGCATACGCTCGATGTAGAAAACGAAAATATTTTTTCAGCTGCTTCATGCACCACAAATGCGATATCGCCAATTTTAAAAGTAATCAACGACGAATTTGGCGTTGTCAAAGGACACATCGAAACAGTACACGCCTACACCAACGACCAAAATCTGCTCGACAACATGCACAAGAAACCACGTCGTGGGCGTTCAGCTGCTGTAAATATGGTCATCACCTCTACTGGGGCAGGATCAGCAGTCACAAAAGTAATTCCAGAACTTAAAGACAAGCTTACTGCCAATGCCGTTCGGGTACCCACACCAAACGGATCATTAGCTATTTTGAGCCTAGAATTGGAAAAAACGGTGAGCCTTGAACAAGTAAATACAGCTATTAAAAATGCTGCACTCCATGGTGAATTAGTCAACCAAATTTACTATTCCTTTGATCCAGAACTCGTATCTTCGGATATCATTGGCAATACTTGCTGTAGCGTCTTTGACTCAAATGCCAGTATTGTATCCTTAGATGGCAAAAATGTAGTACTTTATGCATGGTACGACAACGAATTCGGCTACACGAAGCAAGTGATCCGAATGGCTAAATACATTACTCAAGTCCGCAGGGCTATTTACTATTAATGCAAAAAAAAATCACCATAGCAATCGATGGCTTTGCAGCCTGTGGCAAAAGTACTTTAGCCAAATCCTTAGCGCAGGAACTTCATTATACGTTCATAGACTCCGGCGCTATGTATCGCGCCGTAGCTTATTATTGTCTCGAAAATCATTTGATAGACCCCTCAGATGGAATCCAACCCGATCACTTGGAAAAACACCTCGACAACATACAAATTGAAATCAGCCCCGAACAAAAGATTTATTTGAATAAGCAAGATATCACGGCTGCCATACGCACGCCGCGCGTGGCAGATGTAGTTTCACAGGTGGCCAGCATTAAAAGTGTTCGGAGCAAATTAGTTGAAATCCAACGGCAAATGGGTGCAAACGGTGGAATTGTGATGGATGGTCGGGACATCGGAACGGTGGTGTTTCCGAATGCCGAACTCAAAATTTTTGTAACAGCTTCTGCCGAGGTGCGTACACAGCGTCGTTTGGCAGAACTCGAGGCTAAAGGAGAACAAACAGATGCCCACAGCGTTCAACAGAATTTAATACAAAGAGATCATTTAGACAGCACGAGAAAAGAAAGTCCGCTGGTGCAGGCTTCCGATGCAATTGTATTAGATACTTCCGATTTAAATCGGGAAGAGCAATTGGCTTGGGCTTTACAAAAAGTGCAGCGGCTACTTTAATTGTAGTTTTTTAATCCTCGTACCCTATGAGGGCGAAGACTGAAAACGACGACAACCAGTGGTCGATGTCGTAATTGTCTTTGCCAATGCTTTCTTGTGCGTAGTCCCACATGGCATTCATTTGCGCTACCCAAACTTCTTTGGTTGCGGCATCGATACTTTCTGCCGGCATCGATTGAAGCATTCCGTTAAGGCACCAAATCCGGTTGAGATGGTAACCATCCCAATGAGATTCATAGCCGTCGTGCTTGTCTGTTTTCTTAATTTGTAAATCTTTTTTGGCTGTTTCTGCTCCGAACAAATCAGGACTAAATTTTTTAAGCCAAACCATGTAATGTTCTTGGTCATACACCTTACGCATGAGGTCTGTAACGAGCAGAGAAGCAGACATAAAGTCATATTCAAAGGGCTCGGCACGGAGTGGTGCTTTGGTCATTTTACCATAATAACGCTTACTGGCCTTTAATGCTACTTTAAGTAAATCTTGGTCGCCAAAAGTACGGGCATAGTCAATGGCAAATGATAAATTCAGGGAGGGTGCGTCGTGAGAACCAGACAATTGAACCTCCTTGACACCTTTCCAAACTACTTGTGCAGCAGCTGCACACAAACGGTGTAGTGGTCCAAGATTAGCCAACCAACGCTCGGCATCGGGGTCGTTCCAACGGGCAAGCTCGTCGGCAACCTTAAGTAGCCATCCTTGTCCATAAGGAAATTCAAAAACGTAGCGTTCTTTGTTGGTTTCGAAGTAATTATACTCTTGAAGTATATTTGCTTCACTGAAACTTTCGTCCAATTTTGCCCTTATTGCTACTGCCTCTGGTATATCCGGGTAAGATTTTAAGATTTTAATAAGTGCCCAATGGTTGTGAACAGCGCTGTGCCAATCATAACAACCGTAAAAAGCAGGCCAGATATCCATAGGGGTTTGGGTATCGCCGGGTTGACGCAATGCACGGTAGTAATAGTGTGGGGTTGGCTTAGCGGTGCAATCTAAAGATAGTTTTGCAAAATAAGATGCGCCTGCCGAAGAAAGGGTATAACGGCCGTCGGGGGTATTATTTACTAATTGAGCAAAAAAGAAGTTCGCGCTTAAACAAGCGCTGAAGAGGATGGAAAATTTGAGCATAAACTGAGGCGTAAAAAGTCAGGATTTGATGGGTTTCTTGAATCCGTTCTTGAAAATAGACAAAGATTCAGTTCCGATACCAACAATGGATACAATGTTGAGCGGAAACTCGAGCAAAACATGAGAAAAACTCAAGAAAAACAACAAGCTTAAACCCAAAGAGTAATCATAGGTATAGAAAACCGAAGCAGCTATCCAAGTAACAATAACCACGATGAACCGAACCTTAGGTACCTTATGCCAACGGATGATTTCCGTTTTACTAAACCAATTGAGGTAGTGATACAAATAAGCAAAGGCAATAAAGCGCATGAGCATAATACCTACTTCGGAAAAATAGATCAGCGCATCCATTTCTTTTTTGCTCGGCGACTTCATGAGTTTACGTGGGAACGGTTCAAAACGGTATTCGTTGATGCTATTGATGTAACGACTAGAGGTATCGAAAAAGTAAAGCAAGTGGTCGTACTGAAATGCAGGTGACAAATTGGCCATATTGATGCGCATTGGTTTGATCACAAATGGGCGGTCGGCAATTTTGGACAAAGAATCGGTGTGCGCTATAAATGCGGAGGTATCGATGAGGCCTTGACGTAAGAAATAACTCTTGTTGCTCTCTTTGGTAATGATGTCGAGGTATTCTTTATTGGTCAGTTTTTGATCTTCGATGAGCTCAAAATGGTCCAAAATAAGATAGTTGGTATTGTAAAATCCATCGCCTTTTGCATAATAGGCATCTTTTCCGAATGTAGAAAGAAAAGGACTTTTAGTATCGACAGGGAGGGTAAAGACCAAAACAATTGGAACCAAAACAAAACCGACCATTTGCAAAAGACCCGATTTACTGCGGGATTTCAGTGCGCCATAAAGCATAAAAAGCCCGGTAAATAAATACACATGAATGAGCGTCGGAATCAACGCAGTTAGTGCAAAAATAGTGGTGCTGTCTGCGTTTTCAGCAGCACGTTCTGGGCTCAACCAACCACCGACAAAAATAAAAAGCAAGAAAATTGCCAAAAGTTTGATCCAAAGACTTTTAACTAAGGCAAACAAAATAGAGGCGAAAAGTGCAAAAACCAATAGTTTGTCGAATAGATTCATTTCTACAAAGTAGTCATAGACATCTTGACTCACTCCAAAGTCTTTGGCAAAAGCTGCGTATGACAAAAGGATGCCTACAATAAGCAAAACAAGGTAGTCCCACTTGCCTTTAGCAAAGTATTGGCGGTCGTGGAGCCAACTGATTTCAGTAAGATAGTGCAAAGGCCCTAAATAGGCATAAGCTAAAAGAAAAGTCTCAAAAGGAAAATAGTAGGCCAAAACAGCGGTAATAAGCATCAGGCCAATATTGAGAAAGTTGATGCGGTCTTCTTTTAGCAAATTCATTTACTTTGTTTTAAAGTATATACAAATTTAAGCAAAGCTTGTTTAGAAAAATAGCGATCTCATTCATTTATTTCTGAGCAGATTAGTCAGGATCAGACGCTTCTGAAAAAAGTGGAATTTGGTCGGGGTTGTCGTCTTCTTTTTTAGAGAGGTCCCACTCCATTGACGGCGTTTCGGGTTCATCATCTACTAATTCGACTTCATCAGGTATTTCTTCCGCTTGCGGCCATGATTCTGGGCTTTCGTCAATTGGGTGCGTTAGTACAATTTCTTTGACCTTCATTTTGGTTACTTGATTGCCCTGTGCTTTCATCCCTTTTACATCGATTAAATCAGCCAAATTGACTATTTGATCAGGCAAATTCTTGGTTTCTTTGAGTAATTTATTGAAAACAATACGGGCCTCGGGTCTAAATGCTGTTGAAACAACATCTAAATAAGAACCTGGGGCTTCTGTAATGAAGCCCACGCGTTTATCTTGGGTAATCTCACACGTAAAACGTTTGACGTAATGTAACTCTTTCTCGGCATCGTAATATACGGCAGTAATAGGCCGATCTTGTATCCATTTCTCTATATGGATCATGTCTTCATCGAAGTGAGTTGCTAAATCAAAGCTACTGAGACGGTACTCTCCATTTTTATAAAGTGTCAGAATTCGGTCCTCGCCTTTAAAGGAGCCAAGGAATTTACCCCTACCCTCATCGTTGAGGCGCCCCACAACGGTATCGTACCAAATTTTACGGGCAGCAAGTGTGGAGCCACCCACCTCTTTTTGAACAATTTTCTGAATGATCTCTTTGGTGACGCGGTTACCTGCAGAGTTTCGACCTTTGATGAGCAAAGCGCCGAGGTCGATATCGAAACGCAAACGCTTAAGGTGGGGCCTCGGACGCAAAAAGACACTCACTACTTCGCGTTCTCCGTTGGGGTGTACGCTGAAATAGAGCATTTTTGAGCCTTTGGTGCCTTTGGTAAGGTCGTATTCGGTGTCTCGGGTAATGGAATTGACGTAGAAACGCTTCATCATGGTGGGGCCGCCTGTTCCGTCTTGATAAAAAAGATGGTAAATAGTGCGAGTATCTCCTTTTTTCCAAACATTGGCATAAATAAGACCCTTCCCAATGAATTTTTTATCGGCAACCTTCGTGATCATGAGCTTGCCCGAGGAGAAAAAACAAATAATGTCGTCTATTTCTGAACAATCGCAAACCGCTTCATTTTTCTTTAGACCATAGCCAATAAAGCCTTCTTCGTAATCAACGTAAAGCTTGCGATTGGCAATAATCACTTTAGAAGCTGAAATGGTATCAAAAGTTTTGATTTCGGTTTTGCGTTCCCGACCTGCCCCGAAGCGCTTTTTAAGATCCTTGAAATAATCGATTGCGTAGTCCACAAGATGCGCTAAATGATGCTTCACTTGGAGCATTTCTTCCTCAATTTTGAGCAGTGCTTCGTCTGCTTTGTCTGCATCGAAGCGCGTAATGCGGATCATTGGAATCTGCGTGAGTTTATGTAAATCTTCGTCTTGAATCTCGCGGAGGAGTTGTTTATGGAAAGGTTTAAACCGCTCGTAGAGGTAAACATAAAGGGCTTCTCGATCACTATAGAGCTTGAAATCGATGTACATTTCGTGATTGATAAAAAGCTTCTCGAGTGTAGAAAAATGCCATTGGCGCTCGAGCTCGTCTAGTTTGATTTCTAGTTCTAAGCGCAAGAGCTTGACGGTATGGTCAGTATTGACTTTCAGTATTTCGGAGATGCCCATAAAGCGTGGGCGCTCGCCGTCGATAATGGAAGAATTCGGCGAAACCGAGACTTCACAATCCGTGAAAGCATAAAGTGCATCAATTGTTTTGTCTGGCGATACACCTGGTGCCAAATGCACAATAATTTCGGCTTCTGAAGAGGTATTGTCTTCGATTTTTTTAATCTTAATCTTGGCTTTATCGTTGGCCTTGATCACAGATTCAATCAAGGAAGTAGTGGTGGTACCGTAGGGTATTTCGTTGATAATAAGTGTTTTGTTGTCTACTTTTCTAATCTTGGCGCGGATGCGCACACGCCCACCACGCAAGCCGTCGTTGTAACCAGAAAAATCGGCCATGCCGCCATTCGGGAAATCAGGTAAAATTTCGACCTTTTTACCGCGCAAATGATTGATCGATTGATCGATGAGCTCGATAAAGTTGTGCGGCAAAAACTTACAAGCCATTCCGACCGCAATTCCTTCTGCTCCTTGAGCCAATAGCAAAGGAAATTTCATGGGCAGTTGCTGCGGCTCTTTGTTGCGGCCATCGTAAGAAGACAACCAGTTGGTGGTTTTGGGATTAAATGCGACGTGCAAAGCAAACTTTGAAAGCCGCGCTTCGATGTAGCGGGCAGCGGCAGCGCCATCTCCTGTAAGCGTATTGCCCCAGTTTCCTTGGCAATCTATGAGGAGGTCTTTTTGACCAATTTGCACGAGTGCATCACCTATAGAGGCATCGCCATGCGGATGGTATTTCATGGTATTGCCAATGATGTTTGCTACCTTGTTGTATCGCCCATCTTCCATTTCTCGCATGGAATGCAAAATGCGGCGCTGCACAGGCTTTAAGCCGTCGTACAAACTAGGTACAGCGCGCTCTAGGATCACGTAACTCGCGTAGTCTAGGAACCAATTTTGATACAAACCGTTGAGCGGTACAATTTTGTCGTCTACGTGCTGTTTCTCAAATGGATTGTGTCCACTTTCTTCTTGTGGCAATTGGTCTTCTATTTCGTCTTCTGCCATGTTAAGATGCTAATTCGGTGGTTTCGGCTTCTTCGGTTGCGTCGGCCACAGTGGTTTCGGGTAGGTCTTTTTCAACGCGAAGGTTATCGATGATGAAATCTTGACGTTCTGGGGTGTTCTTTCCCATAAAATAAGATAATATTGAATCTATGGAAGCGTCTTTGGTGAGAATGACAGGTTCTAAGCGGATGTCTTCACCGATAAAATGGATGAATTCGTCGGGAGAGATTTCACCAAGCCCCTTAAAGCGGGTAATTTCTGGATTTTTACCGAGTTCATCCATTGCTGCACGGCGTTCATCTTCGGAATAACAATAAATGGTTTTCTTTTTATTTCGGACGCGAAACAAAGGCGTTTGCAGGACATAAACGTGGTTGCGCTTAACCAAGTCCGGGAAGAATTGTAAAAAGAATGTGAGTAGGAGCATCCGGATGTGCATACCGTCGACATCGGCATCGGTTGCGATGACAATGCGGTTGTAGCGCAGGTTATCCATGTCGTCTTCGATGTCTAGAGCTGCTTGGATCAGATTGAACTCTTCGTTTTCGTAGACAACCTTTTTGGTGAGGCCGTAGCAATTGAGCGGCTTCCCCCTTAAAGAGAACACTGCTTGGGTATTGACGTCTCTTGATTTGGTGATTGAGCCACTTGCGGAGTCTCCTTCGGTGATGAACAAAGTGGTATCCTCGCGGCGCTCGTCTTTGAGGTCGGTGAGGTGGGTGCGGCAATCGCGGAGTTTTTTGTTGTGAAGACTTGCTTTTTTGGAGCGGTCTCGGGCCAATTTTCGGATACCTGCTAAATCTTTGCGCTCGCGCTCAGATTGCTTGATTTTCTTCTCGATGGTTTCTGCAACGTCCGCATTGCGGTGGAGGTAGTTGTCAAGTTTGTCTTTGAGAAAATCGTTGATAAAAGCACGCATAGACTTGCCCCCTGGCTCAATTTCCTGCGAACCCAGTTTGGTTTTGGTCTGAGACTCAAAAACCGGCTCTACCACCTTGACGGCAATTGCCGCTACGATGGATTGACGAATATCCGAAGGTTCATAGTTTTTGTTGTAGAAATCGCGGATTACTTTGGCTACAGACTCTCTAAAGGCGCTTTGGTGCGTTCCGCCTTGTGTGGTGTGCTGTCCATTGACAAATGAATAGTAGTCTTCACCGTAGGTTCGGCCGTGTGTGAAAGCTACTTCGATATCGTCGTCTTCTAGGTGAATAATTGGGTAGAGCGGGTCTCCATCCATGTTGTTTTCGAGGAGGTCCTTGAGGCCATCTTTGGAATTGAATTTTTCACCGTTGTAATAAATGTTTAGACCGCGGTTGAGGTAGCAATAGTTCCAAATCATTTTATCGAGGTATGCCGTTTTGTATGCATACTTCTTGAAGATGGTGTCGTCGGGGATAAATTCTACATAGGTACCATTGGTTTCGTCTGTTTTTTCTATTGTGGTCTCGGAAACGAGCTCACCGCGCTCAAAAACAGCTGTTTTTTTCTCGCCATCGCGCACCGCATACACCATAAAATAAGAGGAGAGCGCATTGACTGCTTTGGTACCTACCCCATTTAAACCAACGGATTTTTTAAAGGCTTTGGAATCGTATTTTCCGCCGGTATTCATTTTAGATACGACCTCGACGACCTTGCCGAGCGGAATGCCTCTGCCGTAGTCTCGGACTGATACCATTCCATCTTTCACTTTGATATCAATGCGCTTACCGTTACCCATCACGAATTCATCGATGCAGTTATCGACAACCTCCTTGACAAGAATGTAAATTCCGTCGTCGGCAGCGGCGCCATCGCCAAGTTTACCAATATACATTCCGGGACGCAAACGGATATGTTCTTTCCAGTCTAGGGAACGTATGTTGTCTTCGGTGTATTGATTTTCAGCCATGTAGCTATTAAAAATTTGTAACGAACAAAAATAACAAACTAGTGCAATCAGAAGTCAGCTCAGAAAAGTAAATTATGAACTAAATGTGTTGATAACAATAGGAATTCGGCTATATTTGCCCACAAATCGAATCAGAAATATGGCAACAACTGCAGATATCCGCAACGGATTGTGCATCAAGCACAACGAAAAACTCTTTCAAATCATCGAATTTCAGCACGTTAAACCTGGCAAAGGCCCGGCTTTTGTACGTACCAAAATGCGCCAAATTGAATCTGGAAAGGTTCTTGACCACACCTTCTCGGCTGGTCATAAAATTGAACCTGTTCGCATTGAAAACAGAGAATACCAATACCTCTACCAAGAGTCTGAAAACTATATCTTCATGAATAATGAAAGTTTTGAGCAAGTGAATATTCCGCTCAAAATGGTTGAAAAGCCCGGTTTTCTTCAAGAAGGCATGACGGTAAATATTCTTTATCATGCCGAAGAAGAAATGCCGCTTGTTGTCGAGTTACCGATGTACATTATTTCTGAAGTGACCTACACCGAGCCTGGTGTAAAAGGCGATACCGCCACTAACTCCATGAAGCCAGCTACCATAGCAACCGGAGCAGAGGTTCGCGTTCCATTGTTTATTGACAACGGCGAAGTGATAAAAATTGACACGCGTACAGGCGTCTACGTAGAACGCGTAAAAGGATAACATGAAAAACACAGCACTTACCCAAAAACACATCGCGCTCGGCGCCAAAATGGTTCCGTTTGCTGGCTACAACATGCCAGTACAATACGAAGGCGTCAATGCGGAACACGAAACCGTCCGAAACGGTGTCGGTGTTTTTGATGTATCACATATGGGTGAGTTCTTTTTAAAAGGACCAAAAGCCTTAGACCTCATCCAAAAAGTATGTAGCAACGATTCCTCCGTACTCTTTGACGGCAAGGCGCAGTATAGCTGTCTACCAAACGGTAAGGGCGGCATCATAGACGACCTCATCATCTATCGTGTGAATGCGCAAGAATATTTTATTGTGGTCAATGCGTCTAACATCGAAAAAGACTGGAACTGGATTGCCAGCCACAACGACCTCGGTGTAGAGATGCAAAATCTCTCTGACGACTATTCTTTGCTCGCTATTCAAGGCCCGAAAGCTGCTTTGGCTATGCAAGCCCTCACCAACATCGATTTATCAAACATGACCTACTACACTTTTCAATATGGCACTTTTGCAGGTATTGAAAATGTAATGGTTTCGGCAACTGGTTACACTGGTTCAGGAGGTTTTGAAATTTATGTCAAAAATGAGTACGCCGCCAAACTCTGGGATGCAGTTTTTGAGGCGGGTGCTGCATTCGGCATCAAACCAATTGGCCTTGCTGCCCGCGATACCCTACGCCTAGAAATGGGGTTTTGCTTGTACGGCAACGACATCGATGACAGCACGTCTCCGTTAGAGGCAGGCCTTGGCTGGATCACCAAATTTACCAAAGATTTTACCGACTCTGAATTTTTGAAAAATCAAAAAGAAGAAGGGCTCACGCGCAAACTTGTCGCTTTTGAAATGATGGAGCGCGGTATTCCACGTCACGACTACCCTATTTTGGATCCGGCAGGTAAAGTTATTGGCAAAGTTACCTCCGGTACAATGTCACCATCCATGAAAGTCGGGATTGGCCTAGGATATGTAGCTACTGAATTCACAAGCCTCGATACAGAAATATTTATTGAAATTAGAGAAAAAGGTGTCAAGGCAAAAGTGGTAAAACTTCCTTTTTACAAAGCTTAATCCCATTAATCTTAATGGCCTATCGATTACTGGGGGCTACCACCGGCTGTGGGCGCACAATGCTTACCAGGCGCACCCCGCAGTCCGACTCTGGTTCGCACTTTGGGGCGCGGGCGCTCTGCAGAATAGTGTCTTTGTTTGGGCCTCTTGGCTTCCTTCAAACACCGCTCCGTTAAGGATGACGACATCATAA
>JALRJE010000028.1 GCA_023268965.1 Crocinitomicaceae bacterium | reverse complement strand
AGACCCTTCATTTAAAACATACATGAAGCAAGTGCAAACGAACGCTGCAGTTTTTGCAGCTGAGTTGGTCAAGCTGGGTTACAACATCGTATCTGGCGGAACCGACAACCACAGCATGCTCCTCGATTTGCGCTCAAAGGGCATTACGGGCAAAGATGCAGAAAATGCATTGGTTTTGGCCGACATCACTGTCAATAAAAATATGGTGCCCTTCGATACCGAGTCTCCGTTTGTGACTTCCGGAATTCGCATTGGCACCCCTGCCCTCACCTCCCGTGGTGTAAACAATGCTGAAATTCCGCAAATTGTTGCCTTAATTGACCGCGTACTCATGAACGCCAACAACCAAACACTTTTATCAGAAGTGAAAAAAGAGGTCAATGCACTCATGAGCAGCAAACCACTTTTTGCTTGGTAAACAACAACCGACATGGTTTTTAAAGCCAAAACAGATGGTTTTCGTTGGGCAATTATAGGCTTTGTTTTTTTGGTCTATACAGGAGTTGGCTTACTGATCTATTATACCGAAGGCGATACCGCATCATTTTATGGATTGGGTTCTATTTGGCTTATGCTTTCTATCCTCATTGTATGGGTTTTACCCGCCACAACGCGCTACACCTTTTTAGAAGACCACCTGCTTTGTCAAAGCTTGGGCTTTAAAAAACGCATTCCTTATCATTCTTTGCGCAGAGTAGAACCTGCCAATGGCTTTTATGTCGGCTGGAAAATGAGCACCGCATGGAAATGCATCGTGATTCATTACAATAAATACGATGAACTTTTAATTTCGCCTGAAAACGAAGCAACTTTTATCGAACTTTTCGAAGAAAAAAAAGCTCAATTTGCCAAGGCAAATTGAGCTTTAACAGTGGAGTGAATAAAATCCTTTACTGATCAATCAAGACCTAACTTACCTGTACTCGATCCGTGACACGCATTACACGCACCAGTGCTCAAAGGCGACCCCATGTAAATACTTGCTCCTGAAGGGCTTGTTACTTTTGGGTATAAACCAGCGTATTCTACATTAGCCGTTGTATAAAAATTCCCTTTGCTATCAATAGCAATGGTATATTTAAGTGTACCTGCGCCATTAGGTTCAGTGTACAACTCAACGATTCCGCCAGTTTGGCTGGTTTGTAAATCGGCTTTGTAAATAGTACCGGCCACATTAAAGCAGCCCTCACCTTCTCCGGTTGCAAGATGGCATTGCATGCAATTTTGCCCTTTGTTGTGCGACTTATTTGAACCAGCTGAACTGATGTTTTCTTCTTTGCAGGCCCAATATTTTTTACAAGAACCCAAAAGGAGTGTGCTTGAAATAAAGCCAATAAAAACGATGCGGTTGATGAGGTGTAAAGATTTCATGTTGTTGTTTTAGTGAAGTTGAATAGATAATGAAAAAGGATTATGCTTCTTTGTTTAAAATGGCTAAGAGCTCATATGCGCCTTTTACGACGATGGAGGAACGTTTCAGTAAATCCAGTTGCTTACTGGTGATGGCGACTCGGCCGTCTTGGGTCATGAGTATGACGATTTCGACTGTTAAAAAGTTGCCTTCCTTTTCAATAAATACAACATCTTTTCCATTTTGCTGCACCACGGCCTCCTCGGGCAAGGTAAATTGTTTCTGGTCTTCGGCGCGTATCTCAGCTTTCAAATAAGACCCCGGAGTGATATCTGCAGGGAGTTTGTCAAAATGACAATGCACTTTAACGGTGCGTTCGGTACTGATCTCTCTGCCAATTAAATAGATTTTGGCGCTTGCTGTTTGATTGACATCTACAAACTGTAATTTAACGAGCTGCTCTTTTTGTAAAAAAGACAAATACTTTTCGTAGACAGTCAATTCAGCATGAGCATGCTTGAGGTCAATGATTTCAAGTAAGTTATCTTTGGGTTCGGCAAAGGATCCCACATTAGCGGTTACTTTGGTGATGACTCCTGCAAATGGCGAACGGATGTTTTGGGTGCGTTCTATCTGACCGCTGCGAAGAATACTCATATTGACATTAGCCATTTCTAATTTCATTGCCAAACCATTTAATTTAGCTTTAGTTACCATATAGGTACTCTTGGCCAGCTGGTAATTTTTAGCCGAACCTGCTTCTTTTTCATAGAGTTCTCTCTGACGTTCATAGTCAGAAAAAAGGTATTCCATTTGTCCTTGTGCTTCTAAAAACTCTTGTTGCAATTGAACTACTTCAGGATGTTCTACCACCAGCAAAATTTGACCTTTCTGGACTTGCATACCGTCGAGCACATTGATCTTTTTAATGTAGCCACCAAAAGGCATGGCGATATATGATTTATTTTGAGGCGGTACGTCAATAATACCATTGGCAAATACGCTCAGTCCCATATTGATTTGTTCCAGCGAGCCGAGTTCTATACCAAGCGAACGTATTTGCTGAGGACTCAGATGCAGTTGTTGGGTCGGTTTGATTTCCTTTTCTGCGTTTTCCTCTTTCTTTTGGGAAGAACAAGAAAGCAATAAGAGGACGAATAAGCTATTGATAAGAAAAAAAGATGTTTTCATAAGTAGTTATTTTTGAATCCATTCATAGGAAATGTGTAATAATTTGATTTGGTGTTGCCATTCTAAAAGCTCTCCTTTTAAAGCAATTTGGTAGTCTTGCAACTGGATAAATTCTATTAAAGAAATTAGGCCGCTATTGAGTTGCAATTCGGCATCGGCCTGCAACTTCGCGAGTTCAGACTCAATTGGAGCAGCTACCATTTGATAAGTCTCGATGCGCTGCGCTAATTGACCAAAGATTTGATTTTTTTGGGTGTTTAACTCGGCAGCATATTGACTCTTACGCAATTCATTTTGGGTAAGTGCGAGTTCAAACGAGGCTGTTCGGGCTTTGTAGGCCCGAAAATCAATAGGGATTTGCGTCTGAAGCATCGCACCTTGAAAGCGCTTTTCTGGGCCAAAGTATTGATCGCTTCCGTTGATGTTTTGGATACCAACCAAAGATTGATTGAAATAGCCCAAACCAAGTTGAGGCAATTGTTGGGCGCGATTGAGTTCATTTTGAAGCTCTAATTGCTGTTTTTGAATGTCAAAACGCAGTAAACTTGGATGCACCGTGCCCGCTTCGTAAACGGGTAATTGAAGCAAGTCAATTGCCTCGGATTGAGCTAATTCGAATGCAGGGCCTGTGTAGGCCAATAAGGCGTGCAGGGCTAACCAAGCATTTTGCAAAGCTTGACCATGTTGCTCGAGCAGTGCGCTTGCTCGCATATATTTAGAATGTACCAACACTTGATCCAATTTTGCCGCATCTCCGAGCGAAACCCGCAACTTCATCTTTTCATCGAGTACGCCATAGATAGAGTCTTGTGTTTTGGCCAATAATAATTGGGCTTGAAGCAACCGGATGGTTTCGAGTTGTTCATCGAGGGCACGTTTAAAATCTTTTCTGAGCAACGCAACATCTTGTTCAGACAGTTGGCCACCCAAACCACCCAATTGCTTTTGTAAACGCAAGGAACCACTATAAGGAACCACCTGGCTAAGAGTAAGGTTGTTGTCTTTATTGTACGCAGAATTGAATTGCCCGACCATAAAAGAAGTCGATAAGGCTTGCCAACCTGCCGCCCCATCGCCTAAACTTTGCTGGCGTTGTGCTTCGATTACTTCAGCTTTGATCTGTCCATTTTGATCGAGGAGCATTTGATACAGTTGCGCATCGGTGAATTTTTGTTGTCCGAAGGCTGTGGAACTAAGGATAAGAATAACCAATAAAGTAATGACCTTTTTTCGGCGCAAGCGCAACGGCTTTTCGAAAAGCACATACAACAAAGGTAAAATGAACAATGTGAGAATTGTGGCGCTAATAAGGCCTCCAATAACAACCGTTGCAAGTGGTTTTTGAACCTCTGCACCACTGCCGTGCGAGAGCGCCATTGGCAAAAAGCCAAGTGAAGCTACTGTAGCTGTAAGTAAAACAGGACGCAAGCGATTGGCGGTTCCGCGAAGCACAACATGCAGCAGAGGAGCGCCCGATTTGTGCAGTGAGTTAAATTCGGCGATGAGCACAATGCCATTGAGTACGGCTACACCAAAAAGTGCAATAAAACCTACTCCGGCAGAAATGGAGAAAGGCATTCCTCTCATATACAAGGCAATAACCCCTCCTATTGAAGCCAAAGGAATAGCTGAATAGATGAGTGTTGCTTGCTTCACAGATTGAAAAGTGAGGTACAACAAAAAGAAAATGAGCAACAACGAGATGGGTACTGCAATCAGTAAGCGCGCTCTGGCATGGACCAAGTTTTCGAAGGTGCCTCCAATTTGGGGAAAATAGCCCGTTTCAAAACTAATTTGCTGCTTCATTTCTCGTTTCAATTCCTCGATAATACTTTCAACATCTCGACCGCGAACATTGAAGCCAACAATAATGCGTCTTTTGGCATCGTCGCGCTGGATTTGATTGGGGCCATTTTCAATTTGTATAGATGCCAACTCAGCCAAAGCAATTTCTTGACCTGCAGCGTTGCTGACGTATAATTGCTTGATGTCTGTAATGGCGGCGCGGTCGACTTGGCGCAATTTAACCACCAATTGAAATTTGCGTTCCCCTTCAAAAACATAACCCGCAATTTGACCTGCAAAACCTAAATTGACTGCTCGGTTGACTTCTTCTATGGTCACTTGATAGCGGGCGAGCGCGTCGCGGTCATAGCGCACAATAAGTTGAGGCAAGCCGGAGAGCTCTTCTACGTAGACATCTTGGACGCCAGTAATGCTTTTGGAAATACCACCTATTTGCTTGGCGTAAGCAGAAAGTTTGGCAAAATCTTCACCGTATACTTTCACGACTACATCTTGTTTAGCGCCTGTCATGAGCTCATTGAAGCGCATTTGAATAGGCTGCTGAAAACCAAATGACACACTTGGTAGTTCTTCCTCTAGCACCGCTTGCATTTCGGCTGCGAGCTCTTCTTTGTTGGTGGCACTCACCCACTCTTCTTTGTCTTTTAAGATGAGCATGAGGTCACAGGCTTCCATAGGCATGGGGTCAGTCGGGATTTCTGCCGTACCAATTTTGCCCACCACTTGTTTGATTTCTGGAAACTTTTGGAGCAATACACGCGATGCTTTAGTGGTAGCGTCAATCGTTTTGTTAAGCCCTGATCCGGTCATTAGGCGGGTTTCGACTGCGAAGTCACCTTCATCTAAAGAAGGAATGAACTCTGCACCGAGTTGATTGAAGAGCAGGATTGATATAGTAAAAAGTACAATAATTGAACCGAGGATCCATTTTTGCTTGCGCAACACCCAAGAAAGCGCCGGCGTATAGCGCGTTTTGATTTGGTCAACGAGTCGGTCTGAAATTGTTTTGCCCACTTGCACTTTTTTAGATAACACCATCGAGGATATCATGGGCACGTAGGTAAGTGAAAGGATAAGCGCACCTAGAATGGCAAAAATGACGGTTTGGGCCATCGGTTTGAACATTTTGCCTTCGATGCCAACCAGTGCTAAAATGGGCAGGTAAACAACAAGGATAATGACTTGCCCAAAAACAGCGCTTTTGCTGAATTTGGAAGCTGAACTATATACTTCAGCGTTCATTTCTAGCTGGGTTAGTTGTTTGCCGCGCCGATGCTGCAACAAATGTAAGGTTGATTCTACGATAATGACTGCGCCATCTACAATAAGACCGAAGTCCAGGGCGCCTAAAGACATCAGGTTACCCGAAACACCAAAAACATTCATGAGTGAGATCGCAAAAAGCATGGCTAAAGGGATCACAGACGCAACGATGAGCCCAGCACGGAAATTCCCTAAGAGCAAAACCAATACAAAAATGACAATTAAGGCGCCTTCAATGAGGTTGTTGCTAACCGTGTGTATGGCTCTATTGACCAAGTTGGTGCGGTCGAGGTAAACTTCAAGCTCCACACCTTCGGGCAAGTTGTTTTTAATTTGGGCCATGCGTTCTTTCACCAATGAAATCACCTCTGATGAATTCGCTCCTTTGAGCATTAGTACAATGCCCCCCACAGCCTCACCTTCGGCATTATAAGTAAGTGCGCCGTAACGCACCTGTGCACCGTATTTGACTTCTGCGATATCTCGGATATAAACTGGTGCGTCGCCGCTCGGATGATTAATCTGGATATTTTCGATATCCGACAAACTCCCTACTAAACCTTCAGTCCGGATATAAGTGGTCATGTGGTGGCGCTCAATATAGGCCCCTCCAGTGTTTTCGTTGTTCTGAGACACCGCCGTAAAGACTTCATCTAAAGTGATTTCATGTGCTTTTAATAAAAGTGGATCAATACCAATTTCATAGGTTTTGAGTTCACCGCCAAAACCACTGACATCGGCAACGCCCTTGACGCCAAGCAAGTGCCTTCGGATTACCCAATCCTGAATACTGCGTAAATCTGCAGGAGTAAACTTGCTTTCATAGCCCTTTTTGGACCTTAATGTATATTGATAAATTTCTCCTAAGCCAGAACTCAGCGGTGCCATTGATGGTTCTCCAAAACCTGTTGGAATGTTATTTTTAGCTTCCGATAAACGCTCCTGAACTTGCTGACGCGCCCAGTAGATATCTGTTTCTTCGGTAAAAACAATGGTAACCACACTTAGTCCAAAACGGCTAAATGAGCGAATTTCTTCAATACCTGGAATGGTTGCCATGGTTTGCTCTACCGGAAAGGTCACAAAACGCTCTATATCTAGTGCGCTAGACGATGGCGCACTGGTTACCACCTGAACTTGGTTGTTGGTGATGTCCGGAACGGCGTCTATCGGTAGTTTTGAAAGTGAAAATAGCCCCCAAATGATGAGAGCGAGGGTCAAGACAGCAACAATTAATTTGTTGTGAATCGACCAATAAATGATGCGATTTAACATAAATACTCAATTAAAATGTAAAACTTAAAGAACTTAAGCTACACTAATTGAGGCGGGTGCCAACATTCAAAAAAGTCGTTGGTAGAAACAGATGTTGGTGCCGACAAAATATTTTGACGAGAGAGATTTATTGTTTTTTTTACCAAAGAAACGTAAGTGGTTGGCGATGGCATAACGAGCGTGATGAGTGTGTTCGCATGTGCTGATTTAAAAGGGAGTTCGCGGTGTTCTTGGTGGTTTTCGGTTACTTGTTGAAGGTAGTGCTCTTGCACAAAACTTAGAAATCCGTTGGCTTCTTTTTCTTGTTGATATTGCGCATAATGGTCAAACAAGGCATCTAGCTTGAAAAACTCAAGGCCTTGCCATTGGGGTGCCAAAGAAAGCAAACCAAAATAAATAGCCAAGACCAAACTCATGAAGCGCATATTACAAAGTTACCGAAAATTAAAATCAATTCCCCCAAAGAATGTTTAATTTCGATCAAACCATTGAAATGAAAAAACTACTCCTCCTTCCAATTTTTGTTGTGCTTACCCTCACCTCTTTTAGCCAAGAGCAAATGGGTAGTTGCGCTTCAAGAAAATCAAGCAAGCAATGGCAAACAAAAAGTGCTTCTTTAAATGTCGCTGAAATCGCCGAAACTGAAAAATATGACGTCCATTTTTACAACCTAGACCTCAACATGAACAACGTATCGACCTATTTGAGTGGCAGTGTTGAAATTCATGCGAAGGCTAAAGTGAACCTAGACTCGGCTCTATTTGAATTATTTGAAACGCTATCCATTAGTGAAATCAAAGTAAATAATAATCCGGTAGGGTTTTCACGTATTTCAAACAAGGTTCGAGTTCCTGTTAACGCGAGTCCAAATGAAAATTTCATCATTAAGGTCATTTATGCCGGAACACCGCCCACCGCACAAACGAATCCTTTGGGTGGAAGCGGCCTAACGGCGGGTAGCTCGCCTAGCTGGGGTAATAAGGTGGTTTGGTCGTTGTCTGAACCTTTTTCTGCCTACGAATGGTTTGCCGTGAAGCAAAGCCTTACCGACAAAGCAGATTCTTGCGCCGTTGCCATTACTGTACCCGATACTTGCAAAGCTGGCTCGAACGGTGTTTTAGAAAATGTGGAGATACTTGGTAATGGCTTTACGCGCTATGAATGGAAGCACCTCCATCCTAATTGACTATTACTTAATTTCGGTGGCCGTTGCCAAATACGTAGATTACAGCATCTATGCGAATCCAGCAGGAAGCACTGGGCCGGTACTCATCCAGAACTACATCTACGACAACCCCTTAACACTTCCAAATTTCATCGACGAAATCAATGAGACAGCAGCTTACATGGAACTTTTTGCCAATCAATTTGGCCCCTACCCTTTTGCCGATGAAAAATATGGGCATTGCATGGCGCCAATTGGCGGTGGTATGGAACACCAAACCATGACCACCCAAGGCTTTTTTGAGAAAACCCTGACCGCACATGAACTCGCACACCAATGGTGGGGCAATAACGTTACTTGTGCTTCTTGGTGCGACATCTGGCTCAATGAAGGTTTTGCGTCATACAGCGAATATTTAATGCTCGCAGCACTTTATCCGGGTGAGCAAATCAACCATATGAATCAGGTACACCAGAGCGTTATGAATCAACCGGGCGGGAGCGTTTGGGTCTTGGACTCACTCAATGAGGCACGCATCTTCAGCGGGAGGCTTTCCTATGACAAAGGTGCCGGCATCATCCATTCCCTGCGTTACCTAATCCAAAATGACAACCTATTTTTTGCTGCGCTACAAGATTTTCAAGCCACATTTGCAGACAGCACAGCAACAGGGCTTGACTTCAAAAACCACGTGGCCAACTTTTATAACATCGACTTAGATAGCTATTTTGAACAATGGTATTTTGGAGAAGGGTTCCCTACTTATCAAGTAAAATACAATCAGGTGGGCAATGACCTTATTCTTGAAATTTCAAACACGGCTTCCATGCCAAATGTTACACCTACTTTTACCAATCCGCTCACGCTGAAACTTTCGCGTCAAGGCCAGTCCGACACCTTAGTTCGATTTGCCATCAACAGCAATTCAGAACTTTTCATTATCACCGATTACGGCACACTGATAGGAACCATCGGAATTGACCCTGGCAATTGGCTCATTAACGGCAATGCTGGTGTTTACGCTGACCCAACTTTAAGTATCAAAGAGCATGGATTGAACCATCATCTAGCTTTGCTGCCTTATCCGAATCCAAGCTCAGACTTCATTCAAATACTTGAACAACAAGAACTACTTTCTTATGAACTATATGCAGCGAATGGGAAATTGATGCAAGTAGGAAGTCTGGCTCCCGGGCAAAAAATAGATGTGCGCACTGTTAAAAAAGGAAGTTATATTCTTCAATTGATGAATGCCAATCAAATGAAAACGACCAAACTTGTAACAATAAATTAACCAATACGTCGTTATGGATAACAAAAAAACTTTACATGAAAAAAATTCTTTTTAGTATTGCTTTACTCAGTTTAGGTACAGCTCAAGCGCAAATCAGCATCAACGAAATCTATTTGCAATCGGGTGCTTTCTTTGGTCAAACAAAGGGTAGTTTGGCTGATTTTCAGACGCTTGCTCCTAGCTCAAGCATATTACAACAAGATTTGAGTGCTTACCAAAGTTCTCCGATCTACAGTTTTAATTTACCAGGACAGTCGCAAACATTAAGCCTCGGCTTAAAACTTGCAAAACTACCCAATGCAACGCTGCGCCTTGGGCTTATGCATACAGGGCAACGCAATGCGCTTTCAGCCGGAGGATCCTACACTGAAACTTTTCGCATAGATACCCTTACGAGCTCACAATCTGGCGAACAATTTTTTATCGATTCTTTCAGTACACACAGTTATCATGCCAATTACACGCAAGAACAATTGCGTCTTGATGCCTCTCTGATCTTCAGATACAAAGCCGATAAGCGCTGGAGCTTCTTTGGTGGTATTGGCGCTAATTTTGGCTTGAGCTACAATGCAGCTACAACAATCCACCACAGAGTTTCACCGTACGGAGATTATTATGGTTACGGCTTTTTCAATGATATTATGTTTAACGACTTCGGCACGCACGAAACCGAAACATTTGAAAACAAAGGTGGGTTTGGCTTAGGTGTTTATGCACCACTTGGGATTGATTTTCAAGTTGGTAAGAAACGTGAATTTTGGAAACCAATGCACCTCTACATGGAACTCAGACCTGGTTTTAACGTCAATCAAATTGCTGGTCTAGGCACCACGTTCAGTGCTGGGAATTTTTCTAATGTAGGCATCCGCTTTCAATTTAAGTAGTCCATAAGTTTTCTAAATAATAAGCCGAGAATATTTCTCGGCTTTTTTTGTGTCCAAACCAAACTAAAAAAGTAAATTTGTGGCGCAAAACAAACCAAGTTAAGTAACTCTTGTTACACATTTAAAATAGTACAATGGAAACAGCCTCTAGTGCCAATTACCTCCCACTCTTATTGCAAATTGCTGTAGCTGCAGGTTTTGTGATTTTCACCTTATTTGTCACGCACAAGCTCACACCAAGAATTAACTCCGTCAAGAAAGACGACAACTTTGAGTGTGGAATAGACGCACAAGGAAACGCGCGTTTTCCGGTGTCCATTCGCTATTTCATGACCGCAATTTTATTTGTTCTCTTCGACGTCGAAGTCATTTTCTTTTATCCGTATGCGGTTAACTTCTATGAACTGAAGTTAGAAGGCCTATTGGCAGTTATTATGTTTGTCGGTTTTTTCTTGACCGGTTTTTACTATATCTATAAAAAAGGAGCTTTAGAATGGGAAAAATAGAAGATCTCGAAACCATCAACGGGGAGGGTTATCAGCTCACCAATTTAGACAAAGCAATTGCCCTAGCTCGTGCCAACTCGGTTTGGCCCTTGCCATTTGCCACCTCTTGCTGCGGTATTGAGTTTATGGCCACTATGGGCAGTGCCTACGACCTATCGCGCTTTGGAATGGAAAGAATGTCCTTTACACCACGCCAAGCAGACCTACTTATTGTAGCAGGTACAATTTCTAAAAAATTAGGTCCTGTACTTAAAAGAGTCTACGAACAAATGGCCGAACCCAAATGGGTTTTGTCTGTTGGTGCTTGTGCATGTTCTGGTGGTATTTTTGATACCTATTCGGTTTTACAAGGCATTGACCGCATTATACCTGTAGACGTTTACGTACCCGGTTGCCCGCCGCGCCCAGAGCAAATCATCGAAGGCGTCATGAACATTCATGAATTGGTAAAGAAAGAATCCAATCGCAGACGTTACTCCGAAGAATACAAACACTTATTAGGTACCTATCAAATCGATATCGATCAGCATGGAGAAGCTCAATAATCAAGATTTCTTATCAGCTGTGCAGGCTGCCTTTGGCGCTGATGTTTTGGCCCATGAAGAGGCATTTGGTATGCTCAACATAGAGCTGTCACCCACACGTATCCACGAAGCCATTCAATGGTTGCAGCAGCACCAAGATTTAAGCGTCAATTACCTCACTAATATTGCTGGTGTTCATTATCCAGAAGCAGTAGGTAGAGAATTTGCTGTTGTTTACCAATTGCATTCCTGGAAACACAACCTTCGCTTGCGCATCAAAGGCCACCTTCCAAAAGACAAGCTACATATTGCAACCATCACCGACCTCTTTGCCGGAGCAAACTGGATGGAACGCGAAACCTATGACTTCTTTGGTATCATTTTCGATGGGCATCCAGACCTCCGTCGTATCCTCAATATGGACGATATGGACTACTTCCCGATGCGCAAAGAATACGTTCTCGAAGATGCCACCCGTGAAGACAAAGACGACAGATTTTTCGGACGCAATAACAACGAACTATGAGCCAAGAAATAAAAGAAATTTTGCAGGCAGCAGATCCCGCAAACGTGGCAACCATAAATTTTGGTCCGACTCACCCCTCTACGCACGGTATTTTTCAAAATATCTTAAAAGTAGATGGAGAAAAAATCATTTCCTCGGAGCAAACCGTTGGCTATATTCACCGCGCTTTTGAAAAATTAGCAGAGCGACGACCGTACAACCAAATCACACCAATTACCGACCGCCTCAACTATTGCTCTTCGCCAATTAATAATATCGGTTGGGAAATGACCGTTGAGAAACTTATCGGCGTCGAGATTCCAAAACGCGTACAATACATGCGTGTCATTATGATGGAACTGGCACGTATTGCCGACCACCTCATTTGTAATTCAGTAATTGGCGTCGATGCCGGCGCACTCACTTCCTTCTTTTATCCGTTCTCAGAGCGCGAAAAAATCTATGAGCTCTATGAAGAAATAAGTGGCGCGCGCCTCACTACCAACATGGGTCGTATTGGTGGTTTTGAGCGAGACTTTACTCCTGTTTTTCATCAAAAGTTACAGTCTTTCTTAAAGACTTTTCCAAAAGCTTTCGAAGAATTCGATAGCATGCTTGCGCGCAACCGCATCTTCATGGACAGAACCAAAGGAGCTGGTCCAATTTCTGCCGAACGCGCACTCTCCTATTCTTTTTCAGGACCTAACTTACGCGCGGCTGGTGTAGACTACGACGTTCGCGTCATGAGTCCTTACTCCTCCTACGAAGATTTTGATTTTACCATTCCTGTTGGCGTTAACGGCGACACCTACGACCGCTTTATGGTTCGTCAAGAAGAAATACGTCAAAGTATCCGCATTATCGAGCAGGCATACAAAAACTTACCAGAAGGAGACTACAAAGCAGACCTACCAGATTTCTATCTGCCGCCAAAAGAAGACGTATACAACAATATGGAAGCACTCATCTATCATTTTAAAATTGTGATGGGAGAAACCGAACTACCAGTTGGAGAAGTATATCATGCGGTGGAAGGTGGCAACGGAGAACTCGGTTTTTATCTTATTTCTGATGGTGGACGCACACCGTATCGCCTCCAATTCAGAAGACCTTGTTTTATTTATTACCAAGCATATCCAGAAATGATCAAAGGGCTACCAATTTCAGATGCCGTTCTGACTTTAAGTAGTATTAACGTAATTGCAGGAGAACTAGACGCCTAATATGAAAGCAGATCACCCACAAGCAGTCAATGAAGCACCAATAGATTTTAGTGCTGCAACCATGGCCGAAATGAATCGTGTCATTGGTCTTTTTCCCGAAGGAAAAGAAAAGAGCGCTATTTTGAGTGTGCTCCATTTAGTGCAAGACGAATTAGGATGGGTAAGCGTTGGGGCCATGAACCGCGTTGCTCAAATTCTAAATATAGAACCTATTGAAGTATATGAGGTAGCAACTTTCTACACAATGTTCCATCTAGACCCGGTGGGTAAAAACGTTTTGGAAGTTTGTCGGACTGGGCCTTGCCAATTGGTTGGTTCTGATGACCTCATTGCTTATATCGAAGAAAAACTAGAGATTAAAGTTGGCCAAACTACCAAAGATGGCCTGTTTACACTAAAAACCGTAGAGTGTTTAGGAGCTTGCGGTTATGCGCCAATGCTCATGTGCAAATATCAATTTTACGAACGTCTCACGAAAGAAAAAGTAAACGAAATGCTCGACGCCATGCGCGAGGCCTCCAAATCTTAATCTAATGGCAAGAAAACTACTTATCGAACACGCAGCAGTTCCTGGTATTACCACTTACGAGGTTTATCGAAAGCACGGCGGTTATGCCTCAGTAGAAAAAGCGCTCAAAACCATGAGTCCAGAAGAGGTTGTAGAAGAAGTGAAGAAATCCGGCTTGCGAGGCCGTGGAGGTGCAGGTTTTCCGACAGGCATGAAATGGTCTTTTTTGGCCAAGCCAGAAGGTGTAGAACGCCATCTTGTATGCAATGCCGATGAGTCTGAACCAGGCACATTCAAAGACCGCTACCTCATGGAGAAATTGCCACACCTGCTTATCGAAGGCATGATCACTTCCAGCTACGCACTTGGAGCACGCCGCTCCTATATTTATATCCGCGGCGAATTCATGTATATTTTACGCATCCTAGAAAAAGCAATAGCAGAAGCCTATGCAAATGGTATGCTTGGCAAAAATATTCTAGGTTCAGGTTACGATCTCGACCTCGTGGTTACGCCAGGTGGCGGCGCATACATCTGCGGAGAAGAAACCGCACTTATCGAATCATTAGAAGGAAAACGTGGAAACCCTCGAATGAAACCACCTTTTCCAGCTGTTAAAGGTCTTTGGGGGAACCCAACGGTTGTCAATAATGTGGAATCTATTGCTGCAGTCGTTCCAATTGTCAATGAAGGTGGCGAAGCCTATGCAGCTATCGGTATTGAACGTTCTACCGGCACCAAATTGATATCTGCCAGCGGAAATTTAGTGCGCCCTGGCGTGTATGAAATTGAGCTTGGGCTTTCCGTGGAAGAATTCATCTACGGTGACGACTACTGCCGAGGTATTGCCAATGGCAAAAAACTGAAGGCTTGCGTACCCGGCGGATCCTCTGTTCCAATCTTACCGCACTATTTAGTGACCAAAACCGCAGCTGGTACGGACCGTCTCATGACTTACGAAAGTTTGGCAGATGGTGGTTTTGCAAGCGGATCTATGCTTGGTTCAGGAGGCTTTATTGTTTTTGATGAAGACCAATGTATTGTACGCAATACCTGGAACTTTGCACGTTTCTACGCACACGAATCTTGCGGGCAGTGTTCACCGTGCCGAGAAGGTACCGGCTGGATGGAAAAAGTACTCTACCGTCTTGAACATGGCAATGGAACGCTCGAAGACATCAGCCTACTTGAAGAAATCAATAAAAAAATTGAGGGCAATACCATATGCCCATTGGGTGACGCCGCCGCTTGGCCTGTTGCCGCTGCTATTCGCCATTTTAGAGATGAATTCGAATGGCATGTGAAGTCTCCACAAGAGGCGCAAACTAGAAATTATGGTTTAATCCAAGTTCCGCTTGAAGCTTAGTCCTATGATAAAAGTAACTATTGACGACGTCGAAATCGAAGTAGCACCAGGTACTACCATCCTTAATGCTGCACGTCAGGCCGGTGGAGAACTCGTGCCACCTGCCATGTGCTACTACAGCAAACTTCCTGGAACAGGTGGTAAATGCCGTACTTGTTTGGTAGAAGTGGCCGCCGGATCTACTGCAGATCCAAGACCCATGCCTAAATTAGTCGCATCATGCTCTACCCCAGCAATGGATGGCATGATTGTCAAAAACAAAACATCGGAGCGCGTTCAGACCAACCGTGGTGGCGTGGTAGAATTTTTGTTAGTGAATCATCCGCTAGATTGTCCCATTTGCGATCAAGCGGGAGAATGCCACCTACAAGACCTCGGCTACGAACATGGTTCGGCAAAAACACGTTACCGCGAAGAACGCCGCACCTTTAGTCCTATCGATATCGGCAAAAAGATTAAACTCCACATGAACCGCTGCATCTTATGCTATCGATGTGTGGCTGTAGCCAATCAACTCACTGATAAACGCGTACACGGCGTATTGCACCGTGGCGAGCACGCAGAAATCTCTACTTATATCGAAAATGCCATAGATAACGACTTCTCTGGCAACATGATAGACGTTTGCCCAGTAGGTGCGCTTACCGATCAAACTTTTCGCTTCAAATCAAGGGTTTGGTTCCTGAAACCCTACGAAGCCGAATGCGCCTGCGACAAATGCTCCGGAAAAGCAGTTGTTTGGATGTTTGGCAATGAAATTTTCCGCGTTACAGCGCGCAAAGACAAATACGGAGAAGTGGAAACCATCGAAGACAAAACGGCCTGGATTTGCAATGACTGCCGCTACGACAAAAAGGATCCAAGCAAATGGAATCTGATTGGCCCACGCAAAATAGACCGCCATTCTGTTATTTCGCAAGGAAAATACGCCACCAAAAACGACAATAATCCCAAACTAATTCGCTAATGGATACCGCGTTGCTCATCGAAAAATCTATCCTTGTTTTGTTGCTTTTCCTTGTATCACTCGGAGCAGCAGCCTACATGACCTACTTTGAACGCAAATTAGCCGCCTGGATTCAAGACCGCGTTGGTCCTGATCGCGCTGGGCCGTTCGGTATTTTACAGCCAATCGCCGACGGGGTCAAAATGTTTTTAAAAGAGGACTTTATTCCAGCCAAAGCCGATAAGTGGTTATTTATAATTGGACCCGGGATTGCCATGTTTACAGCGCTCATTACCAGTGCTGTTGTGCCATGGGGGCCTAAACTTCATCTTTTTGGCCGCGATATTGCCTTACAAGTCGCCGATATCAACATCGGAATTCTTTATGTTTTTGGTGTACTCTCTGTTGGTGTTTATGGCATCATGATCGGCGGTTGGGCATCTAATAATAAATATTCCCTCTACGGTGCTATTCGTGCGAGTTCTCAAATGATTTCTTACGAATTAGCCATGGGTGTTTCGGCTATTACAATTGTCCTGCTATCTGGCTCATTGAGTTTGAATGACATCGTTACCCAGCAAAGTGGCGTTTGGAATGTATTTTATCAACCCGTTGCTTTTTTCATCTTTTTCGTATGCTCCTTGGCAGAACTAAACCGTGCGCCTTTTGACCTTCCAGAATGTGAATCTGAACTTGTTGGTGGTTACCACACAGAATATAGCTCCATGAAACTTGGCTTGTATCTTTTTGCCGAATACACCTCCATGTTTGTATCGTCTGCTATTATGGCCATCTTATTTTTTGGAGGCTATCACTTTCCTGGCATGAGTCATTTTAGTGGAAACACACTTGCTATTTTAGGAATCGCAGCCTTAGCGATCAAAATTTTTATTTTCATTTTTGTGATCATGTGGATTCGTTGGACAATCCCACGCTTCCGCTTTGATCAACTCATGCACCTAGGATGGAAAACACTCCTTCCGCTCTCACTCATTAATTTATTAATCACCGGTCTGGTCATCGCGTTTAAAAACGGGTGGTTCTAAATTACAGTTCTCATTATGGAAAGTCTAACCAATCGCAAAAAAGTAGTTTCTGACAAACCCATGACCTTGTGGGAAAAAGCCTACTTGCCAGCCATCATCAGCGGCATGATGACCACTATGCGCCACATGTTCCGCAAGCGTAAAACCATCAAATATCCTGAAGAAACACGCGAGTTTGCGCCTGTCTACAGAGGGCAACACGTCTTAAAACGAGACGAACAAGGACGAGAAAACTGTACGGCTTGTGGCCTTTGCGCTGTGGCTTGCCCAGCAGAAGCCATTACCATGACCTCCGCAGAGCGCGAGCGTGGGCAAGAGCAACTCTATCGCGAAGAAAAATATGCAGCCACCTATGAAATCAATATGTTGCGTTGCATTTTCTGCGGCTTGTGTGAAGAAGCTTGTCCGAAAGAGGCTATCTTTTTAACCGATCGTTTGGTTCCTACTTTTTTTGAACGCGATAACTTCATTTACGGAAAAGATAAACTAGTTGAAACACTAGATGAGCGCATCGATATCACCAACAGACAACACACCGGTAAACGTTCCCAAATATGAGTTTACAGATTATATCCATCATTCTAGGAAGCCTTACTTTGGCATCGGCACTTATGGTTGTGCTCAGTAAGCATCCAATTCGTAGCGTCATCTATTTGGTCGTTACTTTTTTCTTCATCACCTCTATGTATATCATGATGAACGCTCAGTTTTTGGCCATTGTCAATATGATTGTCTACGCTGGGGCTATTATGGTACTCTTTTTGTTTGTGTTAATGCTTCTCAATTTAAACAAAGAAATGGAGCCAATGAACACGAAAGGCGCTCAACTAGCCGCTTTTATTGCCGGTGGCTCGCTATTTCTAGTACTCATTACGGCACTTAAAGACACACTTATTCTAGGTCAAACCTACCGTCAGCAAGACAACAGCATCGGACTTGTGAAAGAACTCGGGAACCTACTGTTCACAAAGTACGTGGTAGCCTTTGAGCTCACTTCAATTCTATTTATTGCGGCCATGGTTGGTGCCATATTGTTGGCTAAACGCGAAAAACAAATCATCGAATAACATGCAAGCAGCTTCTAGTATCGGAACCTCCCTCGATTTCTTTCTCTTTGTTTCTTTTGCACTATTTACAATTGGTGCAATTGGAGCAATGACGCGTAAAAATATGATCGTTTTGCTCATGTGCATTGAACTCATGCTCAATGCAGTCAACCTTATGCTCGTCACGTTTTCTACCTACTATGGCAACGGCGACGCACAAATATTCGTGTTTTTCACGATGGTAGTGGCTGCAGCAGAGGCAACAGTAGGATTATCGATCATCATTATGGCATATCGCAATCTCAAGTCTATCGATATTGACATGTACAATCAACTCAAAAACTAACAATGGCTAAAGACCTGACGCTTCTTCTCCTCCTTGCGCTACCTCTTCTTGGTTTTGCGGTCAACGGACTCTTCGGTAAAAACCTCCCAAAAATTATGGTGGGAAGTTTGGCTACTGGTGTAGTATTTGCTGCTTTTTTATTAGCTACTACCTTGTTTTCTGGTTTGCACGGTACTCAAATTGTACATTTGTTCAACATTATTGACTTTGATCAATTACAGATCAACGCCTCTTTTCAAATAGATGCCTTGTCTGTCTGGATGACACTAATCATTACGGGTATAGGTTCACTCATTCATCTATTTTCGATGGGCTACATGAGCCACGACGAAGGCTATCATAAATTCTTTACCTACCTGAATTTATTCATTTTCTCCATGCTACTATTGGTGCTGGGTTCCAATTACTTTGTCTTGTTCTTTGGTTGGGAAGGCGTTGGCATGTGCTCCTATTTATTGATCAGCTTCCACTACAACGACGCACAAAAAGGTTTGGCCAATAGCCTCGCAGGAAGAAAAGCATTTATCATGAATCGCATTGGTGATGTCGGCTTATTACTCGCTTTATTTATGCTACTTGGGCAGTTCAATACCCTAGAATTTCTTCAAATTGGCGCCGCTGTTCAGCAAAATACCGCGCTACAAGGAGGCGCCATGTTTTTTATCACCTTGAGCTTGTTTATTGCTGCAACGGGTAAAAGTGCGCAAATCCCGCTTTTTACATGGCTTCCTGATGCCATGGCAGGCCCAACGCCAGTTTCTGCACTCATACACGCCGCTACAATGGTTACAGCTGGTATTTACCTCACGGTAAGATCCAATTTCTTATTTGAACTTGCTCCGTTCACTAAAGATATCATGCTTTATGTAGGCTTGGCTACAACATTATTTGCTGCATTCATGGCCCTTCGTCAAAACGATATCAAAAAAGTACTCGCATACTCTACCGTTTCGCAACTAGGGCTTATGTTTGTAGCACTAGGATTTGGCGCTTACACAGTTGCACTATTCCACGTGACCACACACGCTTTCTTTAAAGCGCTCCTCTTCTTAGGTTCTGGCTCTGTCATTCACGGAATGCACGAAGAACAAGACATCCGAAAAATGGGAGGTTTGGCCAAACTGATGCCCGTTACCCACTTTACTTTTCTCATTGGTACCATGGCTATTTCTGGGATTCCTTTTCTTTCGGGCTTTTTCTCCAAAGATGAAATCATGGCACAAGCATTACACCATAACTCTTTTGCATATGTGGTGTTGGTCATTGCAGTGACGATGACAGCCATATATATGTTTAGATTGTATTTTCTCACCTTCCATGGTGCTTTTCGAGGTGGTGAGGCTCTCAAAAGCAAAGTCCACGAAAGTGGCCTCAGTATGACACTTCCATTGGTTCTCTTAGCGGTGCTTTCCATTTTTGGCGGATTGCTCAATCTACCAGGCTTGTTCTTCAAAGGAGCTGCACATTGGTTTGATCATTACCTCAGTCATAGCACGTTTGGTTTATCTGAGGTGCACAACGTACACCTTGACTTCAATACCTCAATCGGACTCATGCTCTTTGCCAGTGCTGTGGCAATTGGCGTTATGATTTGGGCTTACCTCAATTATGCCAAAAGAGGTGCGCTGGCCAAAGAAGACACTGCACTCAGCGGGTGGGAACGTTTGTCCGCTCAAAAATTATACGTCGATGAAATTTACCATGCGGCCTTTGTTAAACCATTACTTGCGCTTTCCCATTTTATCGGTAAGGTGGTCGATATTCAAATACTGCGTAATGGTATTTATGCCCTAGCCGATGGCATTTTGCATTCGGCCAACCTTACGCGCAAATGGCAAACCGGTTTCTTGAGCAGCTATCTTTTTTGGATGATCTTTGGCCTGATTACTTTTATTGCATATTACATTCTAAAACTTTCAGTTTGGCACTAATTCTATTACCCCTTGTTTTTGGTATGATTGCTTGGTTTATCCCAGGTAATATCTCGCGAATTTTTGGTTTAATCGCCAGTACCGTAGCGCTAGCTTGGAGCATCATAGCCGTTAGTTATTTTGAACCAAACGAGCATCTTCTAGTGGACTTCGGCCTGCGTTTTGTGCGCTTCTCTGTAGATAGCCTCGGGTTCACCATGATCTTACTCACTAATGCTGTATTTTTCCTGGTCTTTCTCAGCAATTTTAATACGAGTATTGTCCATGAAAAACGTTTTACTGCTTTAGCGCTGCTCATGCAATTTGGCTTACTAGGTCTCTTTACAACTAATACGATTCTAGGATTTTATATTTTTTGGGAACTCACCCTGCTCCCTATATTTCTCATTCTGTATTGGTTTGGTGCATTTGACAAACCTCGCGCACTGCTTCAATTCTTCCTCTACACTTTGGTTGGCTCTCTTGCCATGCTGTTATCTGTAATTGGATTAATGCACCTCACCAACCAACAAACCTATGATGCGCTTTTAGCTGCTGATCTTCAGTCATTGGGTAACACAAGTATATTGCTAATGGGAGGCTTTTTATTGGCTTTTGCAGTTAAAATTCCTTTATTTCCTTTTCATACTTGGCAAGCTGAAACCTACACCAAAGCACCTACTGCCGGAACTATGCTCCTGTCGGCCATCATGCTCAAGATGGCCCTATTTGGACTTTTAAAGTGGGTACTTCCCATTTTTGACGGCAATGCAACTGACTTCTGGCGCTGGCCGGTCATCACGCTTGGCTTGGTGGGCATTATATACGGTGCCGTAATTGCAATTCGTCAGCAAAATCTCAAAACCTTATTTGCATACGCATCCTTGAGCCACCTCGGTTTAATCGCCGCAGCGCTTATGCTCCAAAACGGTGATACAAACCTCATTTCAGTTGTTCAAATTGTCAATCACAGTATTGTATCGATTGGTTTATTCTTAGCTGCCGGTATTATTGAAAACCGTTTGGGAACTCAGCAACTAGATCAACTTGGCGGCATTGCTAAAGTGGCACCTCATTTTGGCTTCTGGTTTGCCGTACTCACCTTTGTTTCATTGTCGGTTCCGTTCACCGCAGGCTTCATAGGAGAATTCTTCCTCATCAAAGCCTTATTTAATGCGCATACATTCACGGGAATTCTTGCCAGCACCACCCTTGTTCTAGGAGCAGTCTATATGCTCAAAGCATATCAAGTCCCCATGTTTGGCCCAACCAAAGTCAATTCTTTCCAAGACTTACATTGGTCTGAACTTACTGTTTTTGCGATTTTGAGCATTGCTGCTATTTACTTAGGGCTTGCCCCACATTGCATCACAGATTTTGTTGCCCATAGTCTTACCCAACCTACTCATTAATTTACCTCATGGATAGTATCGTTATTCTTTTTATCAGTGGTCTTGTCGGACTTTTTGCAGGCATGCAGAAAAAACCGCTGCTTTCTATCATCATTGGTAGTATAGGTTTAATTGGCGCTGGCTTGGCTGCTTATTTCAAAGGTTCCTATATTTCGCCGCTTTCTTCATACGAAGCATATGTACCAACACAAGGTCTTATCGTTATTTTATTGTGTACCGTTACACTCCTCGCTATATTAGGCGGTTATAAGCGTTATGCAGCCGACAACGAACATACCGGAGACTACCTCGCCCTCATCCTTTTCTCTCTTTGTGGAGCCATACTCATGGCGCAACCCAACGACCTCATGCTTTTCTTCATCGGACTTGAAATCCTTTCCATTCCGATATATGTGCTTGTCGGTATAGAAAAAGGAAGCAGCAGATCTGCTGAAGCTGCCGTTAAATACTTTTTTACAGGCTCGTTCGCTTCGGCAATTATCCTATTTGGAATAGCGCTTTTATACGGTGCAACTGGAAGTTTTCAATTGATCGAAATACAGTCCAACCTTGCTATTGGCATATGGCAAAGCCCGATGGCCATCATTGGTAGCCTTTTTCTGCTTGCTGGTTTTACCTTTAAAATTGGAGCTGTTCCTTTTCATTTTTGGGGCCCTGATGTGTACGACGGGGCTTCAAATGCGGTACTGATGTACATGGCTACCGTCGTTAAAATTGCCGGTATTTATGCGCTCGTTAATGTATTCGGGCAAGTTTTTAGAGATTCTTATGGCTTTTGGATTGATTTAGTTAGCCTAATTATTGTGCTTTCCATGTTCTATGGCTATATCACTGCTTGGAAACAAATAAGCTTTAGAAGACTCATTGCTTATTCTTCTATTGCCAACGCTGGGCTCATGATTTTTGCATTAGCCGATACCCACAATAGCAATTTGTTTTTATTCGTTGCGGCCTATGCATTCGCCACCATCGCGCTTGTGGTCATCAATAGCATAGTCAATGACGATACCGATAGCTTAGTAAATTGGGAAGGCATTGCCTGGCGGCATCCACTCATTGGAATTGCTTTAGTCATTTCTTTATTTTCTTTGGCAGGGATTCCTCCTTTTGCAGGTTTCTTTGGTAAATTCTCTTTGCTGTGGGCGGCAGTACCTCATGTTCCTTACACAGCAATTTTAGCACTCATTGCATCTGTTATCGGGGCTTTTGTTTATCTTCGACTCATGATGAGTGCGCTCAAAAAACCAAGTGTGGTGGTTCGTTCACCACTTTCTTTAGAACAATCGCTTGTACTTTCCCTAACCTCAATTGCTGCTATCGGAGCGCTGTACTTTATATAGTAAGACCCTTTATGAGCAATTGTGTTTTTATTACAGGTGCAAACGGCATGCTTGGGGCAAGTGTAACCCGAGAGGCCCTAGCGCAAGGCTACCGTGTAAAAGCACAAATTTTACCTGGTACAAGTACTAAGGTTTTAGATGGTCTCGACATCGAAATTAGAGAAGGTAACATTCTTGATCTAGCCTTCTTGGAACAAGAAATGGCCAATTGCCAATATGTAATTAACATTGCGGCACTCACGACAATTTGGCCCCGGAGACTACCTATTATCAATGATGTCAATTTTCAAGGGGTTAAAAATATTGCAGCCCTTGCACAACAATTCAATTACCATAGGATGGTCCAGATTGGCACGGCTAATTCTTTCAATCATGGCACTAAGGAAGCTCCGGGAGACGAACATCAACCTTATACAGGAAATCAATTCAAAATGGATTACATGGATAGCAAATATATGGCACAATGTCATTTATTGGCACTTCATCAAACACAAGACTTCCCTGTCATTATCCTCAATCCAACTTTCATGATTGGTCCTTTTGATTCAGGTCCGACCTCTGGCAGAATGTTACTTGAACTCTATAAAAATACACTACCGGGCTATGCTGGTGGCGGAAAAAACTTCGTATATTCAAAAGATGTTGCTGTAGCCACTGTGAATGCTTTAAAAATGGGTCGTATAGGACAGTGTTATATAGTTGGCAATGAAAACCTTTACTTTGGTGAGATGTTTAAAAAAGCAGCTTTCGTATTCCAACAGCCTTTTCGCATCAAACAAATCCCAGGTTTTGCAATTAATATTGTTGGTGCCATCAACTCAATAATGGCTAGGCTCATTGGAAAACCACCTCAACTGAGCTACTCCATGGCAAAAATGGCGAGTGTAAAGCAATTTTACTCACCGACTAAAGCACAAAAAGAATTAAATTTACCAAATACCCCTATCGAAGAAGCTATTTTAGATTGTATCTCTTGGTATAAAGAGAATGGGTATTTACCCAAATAAATTTATGATCTACTATATAAGCGTCCCTTTTGATCAAAAACCTAGCCTTTCAGGTGGTATTGCACCAATTTACTTGGCGCTTATTGGTTTTGTAGTATTTTGGTTCGTCTCTAAATCCAACCGAGTCAAGACCCATTATTTTCAAAAATTTCCTACCAATACTGCATGGCTTCGCTTTATCTACATGACCAAGTGGGTTGGTTTTTTGAGCATGGGCCTCTTTCCTCTTCTCTATTTATTGATTACACAACCCCAACGAGGACTAGCCTATTACGGTTTAAATTTCAGAAGTGATACCTTGCTTTTCAACCTCATTGTAAGTATCGGACTTTCATTGGTCGTTATTCCTCTTGCTGCATTTTCAGCAAAGCAAGCTAAAAACTTGGTCAACTACCCACAAATCAGAGCTTCCGTCTGGGACACTAAAACCTTTAAGCTTAATTTATTGGGTTGGGCCATTTACTTGTTTGGATATGAACTCTTATTTAGAGGCATTTTATTGTTTCCTTTAGTGGAGGCCTACGGAGTTTGGTTAGCCATTGCGGTTAATGTGGCATTGTACGCGGCTACGCATATTCCAAAAGGTCTCGAAGAAACAATCGGGGCCGCACCGTTGGGCTTCGTGCTCTGTCTACTCACCTTAATGGCAGGCAACATCTGGATTGCGTTCTTGGTTCATGTGGCTATGGCCTGGACCAACAGCCTTACTGCCCTTAAGCATCATCCCGATATCCACTACTACAAATGGCAAAAAAACCCTTCGTAAATAAAGTTGCCGTTGTAACAGGTTCAAGTCGAGGAATTGGCCAAGCAATTGCTATGGCACTGGGCAAAGCAGGCGCAAAAGTAGTGCTGAACGGCCGAGACGAAGACCGGCTTCGAGAGGTTCAGTCTCAATTGCAAGCGCAGCAAATTGAAACTACTTATTTTAAAGGTGATGTATCTAATGCGCAAGAAGCAAAAGATTTAATTGCTTTTGCACTCCATCATTATGGTCAACTAGATCTACTGATCAATAATGTAGGTGTTTCTAGCCGGGGCGATCTAGCCGATCTTGACCCGAATGTCATCGAACAAGTTTTTACGAGCAATGTATTTGGTACCATTTTTCCGACGCAAGCGGCACTACCCTCTTTGAGGCAAACAAAAGGTAGTATTGTTTTCATTTCAAGCCTGGCTGCAATACATGGTTTACCTGGCTTGTCTCCATACAGCGCTTCTAAAATGGCTCTAACCTCTTTTGTTGAATCGCTTCGCATAGAAGAAAATGCGCATCAAGTTCATATTGGACAGCTACAAGTAGCGATGACTGAAATTGTACACAATAAAGAAGTGCTTACAGCAGATGGAAGCAAACAAGTTTTAGCACCACGCCATAAAGGAAAAGTACTCAGTATGGAAGAGGTAGCTCAAGATTGCCTTGCGCTCATTTCCAAAAGACGCTATAAAAAAACACAAACATTCATTGGTCAATTGAATAGTTTGTTCAATAGGATTAGTCCAGTTCTTGTCGAAAAAATATTGCTCAAAAATTTACATCGATTCAAAGAAAATAGCAAATGATTGGTCAAGACTTTCCTAAAATTGAATGGCATTTTCTAGGTCTAGACTTATTAGAACCCAATGCGATAATAGGTGATATCATCTTATTTGGCTTATCGCTATGGATTGCTTCAACCTTACAAACACGCTCAGGTAATCATCCATTTTACAGCTACTGGCGTAAATTCTTTCTGTGGTTTGGCTGGGGGTTTTTATTCGGCGGATTCGGCCACCTTTTCTACAATTACCTCGGACTCTGGGGTAAATACCCTTCTTGGTTAATGGGAATGGTGGCCACTTATTTTTTAAGCTTAGCCCAAATCAGCTTATGGCCAAATGAAAGGCAAAAACATATTTTCAGCTGGAGTGCTTACCTCTTGCTCTTCTCGGGAATTATCATAGAAATTATGGTGTTTAATTTGGTCGATTTAAGTATTGACCAAAGCAAGGGACTTTTTGTACCCTCTTTAATAAGTGGAATAAATATGTTATTTTCACTCGTATTTATGGGTATTTATTACCAAAAGTATTACCATTCAAACTTTAAGTTTTTTTGGATGGCTGTACTCATGCTATTGCCAAGTGCACTCATCCAAAATCAGAAAATAAATTTGCATCAGTGGTTTGATCGCAATGATTTTAGCCATATTCTGTTGGCTTTTACACTATTTTTGTATTGGAAAGGGATCAGCGCTTATCAAGATAAAAAATATGTCAAAAATGCTTAAGCAAAAAAAAAGGCGAGTAAAAACTCGCCTTTTGAATATGGGTTAGGTTTGCTTACCAACGGTAGTAAAAACCAGCAGTTCCTGTCATGTATTTAGAAAGATCGCCATCAATTTTGAAAAGTGTGGCATAAGACCAATCAAACAAAATTCCTACGTGCTCATTCACTTTTACTGTAGGTGAAACGCCAAAAGTTAGGGCTACCATATCGTCTCCGCGGAGCATGTAAGTATCGTTGAAAATCATGTTTCCGTTGTTCAGAAGACCAACACCACCGTGTAGGTTTAATCCGAATTTAGATTCTGCATTAGCCATACCGATTACATCTGCTCCTAATTGAAGGGTGAGACGGCTAAGGTTATCCTCGCCGAGGTAATCAATACCTGCATCGAGTTTGGTTTGAATATTTTTAGCAAGATTATATGAAACACCGCCGTTCAAAGAAAGGCCTGTGCCGAGCTCGCCGCCAAAGTGTGCGCCATGGTTCAATTGGATACCCCATTTACCTGATTGAGCGAAACCGATAGTTCCTGCTAAGAGTGCGAATGCAAGTGTAATTTTTTTCATTGTTATGGATTTTATGAAACGAAGATATTGATTTCTATTGACATGCAGTTAAATTCATTGTTTTTTTTGAATTCAACATAGATTTCTTCTATTTTTGCAAACTCACATTTTGTGAACAATGGCTCCGTGGCGCTACTGTCCTATTTTAGGATTTCAGTTTCTCCCCGGACACCTACGGCTCCGTGGCGCAACTGTATAGCGCACTGGATTTCGGCTCCAGCGGTTGGGGGTTAGAATCCCTCCGGGGTCACGAAACAAGTTAAAAGTCCCATTCCATATAGGTTTGGGGCTTTTTTATTACCCACACCCCAAGCGGAGTGTCTTTT
>JALRJE010000006.1 GCA_023268965.1 Crocinitomicaceae bacterium | reverse complement strand
GCGCGGTTCTGAAGCCGTATCTGCAATACGGTTTAGCAGAAGCCCAACGCCTTTATCAGGCTGGCGGTACACCTGTTGTCGATAAACAGTAATCAACGCCTAGAATTTTTCGACCGTTGGCAGCCATCTCAATAGCCACTTGTTCACTTACTGCACCATATTGTGCCAAAGTTTCAGCATTTACTTGTGCTATTTTTACTTTTAAGCTGTTGGAGTAGGTCAATAGCGCCCCTTGGTAGTAAGCAGATGAACCAGAAATACCCGCTATATATTTTGCAAGTAGACCCGCCGTACAGCTCTCCACTGTTCCAATTGTTGCTTTTTTTGCTCGCAATTGAGCGCCGAGTGCTGCTGCTAAATTGCTGTCGTCGTAACCATAGATATGTTCAGGGATGAGACTTTCTAATTCCTTAAAGAAAGCAGAGATTTGAGCTTCATTTTCCTTACCTGTATAAGAACTCAGTCGAAGTTTAACGATTCCAGGAGATGGTAAGTAGGCCAAACCCAAACCGGCTTCCCGAACGCGCTTTTCCCAGTCAGAAATCTGGTCTGCTAAGAAGGACTCGCCAATTCCTTGCGTATGTATCGTTTTGTGGTAGAGTGTTGTCCCTTTATAGCGCTCTTCTAGCAGCGGGAAAGCCTCTTCAGTCATGATGGTTTTCATCTCATAGGGAACACCAGGTAAGGAGATAAAAATGACCTCCCTCTGTTCAAACCACATACCTGCTGCCGTACCGCAACGGTTTTTTAAAATTTTGGCCTTGGTAGGCAGTGCTGCTTGTTGGGTGTTCACTTCGAGCATGGGTTTGTTGCGACTTGCAAAAAAGCTTTCTATTTGTTCGAGCGTTGCTTGATGAATGGCAATAGGACTTTCAAAATACTGCGCAAGTGTATATTTAGTGAGGTCGTCTTTGGTTGGACCTAAACCACCCGTAATAATGATACAGTTGGTATCAGGAAGAATTTGGTCCAAAGCGTGAATAATGGAATGTTGGTCGTCGGCTATGGTCAGGCAGCGCTGTACGCGGTAACCACGGTTTGACATTTCTTGTCCAATCCAGGCTGCATTGGTGTTGACAGTTTGCCCAATGAGTAATTCGTCGCCAATGGCGAGCACCTCTACTTTCATGCTTTTTTAAATTTGGCAATTGACTCGATATGGCCAGTATGTGGAAATTGGTCCGCCAAAGCATATTTTTCTAGTACGTAGCCTGCATCTGTGAGGGTAGCGGCATCTCTGGCTTGGGTGGACGGATTGCAACTGATATAAACTATGCTGTCTGCTTGAAGTGCAATAACTTTTTGAAGGGTTTTAGGCGCAATTCCGGCCCTTGGTGGGTCTAGCATGATGCGCTTAATTTTACCCTGAAAATCTGGGTATTCTTTTAAGAACTTACCGACATCTGCTGCAAAAAACTCCACGCTTTGGATGCCGTTTTTAGCTGCGTTTTGGCGTGCATCTGCAATTGCTTTTTCTACGATATCTACGCCGATGATACGCACCTGAGGGTTTCGTTTTGCCATCAATTGACCAATGGTTCCGGTGCCACAGAAGAGATCCATAGCGATATCTCCAGGTTCAAAAGAATCTTCAAAAAGATAATCCAGGGCTTTGTCGTAGAGGAGTTCGGCACATGCAGGATTGGTTTGAAAAAAACTCTCCATGCTGATTTGAAATCGAAGTCCGGAAAGTTCTTCTTCGATCACGGCTTGTCCAAAAATAAGGGATGAATGACCGTTTTCTATTTTGGCACGATCCGCAACGTTATCATTGACCGTATGCCAAAGTCCGGCAATTTTTCCAGGATGTAGTTCTTGGATAAATTGGGCAAAGGCTTGAATGTCAAAATTTTCAATTCCATCTTTGGAGGTCACTAAATTGATTAAGAGCTGATTATTCAAAAAGGACTTTCGCACTACGATATGCCTAAAAAAACCAACTTTTTTGGGCGGATGCCAAGCTGGTAGACCTGATCGCTGCAAATAGATTCGAATTTCTTTGAGTTTGTTTTCCCAATCTTGGTCGAAAAGGCCACTCGCTTTGTTTAGGCTTTCGACTTTCCACCAAGTGCCGCGTCTTTTAAAACCAAGTGCAAAGGCGTCGTCGAGTTCTTCGTTGGTTTGCAAATCGTGTTCGATACACGAAAAGCTATATTCCATTTTGTTTCGGTAGTGATAATGAGCTGGAGAGGATATAAAGCAATCAAATTTGTTCATGCTTTCCTGGATACCGCTGAGTCGGGCAAAAGTAGAAAGCGTACTCTCTTTTTTATACTGCTCTTGTATGGCAACAGGTACGTGAATATAGGGGCCACCCGAGATCTCTTGAAATTCAGAAACGGTTTCGATTGGTGCTCGTTGGAGTACTTCGAGCAATTTGGCCTCTGCGAAGGTCTTGCGTTTGGTTTCTATTTTTGCCCGCACTAGTTGGCCCGGAAAGGTATTGTCTACAAAAATGACAAACGGGCCTTTTTCGGTTTCAATTCTTGCAATTCCACGGCCTCCGAATGCATAATCGACGATTTGAAGGTCGATTTCTTGTGCGCGCTGTAGGATCATACCATACCACGAATTACACCATTCTCTGCTTTTTGAATAAAGCCAATGATTTCCTCACGTAATGGGCTATTGGGCATGCTGGCTTCTACCGCTTTAACACCTTTTGACACATTGCTGTTCTGGACGTACAGAACCCGGTAGATATCTTCTATTTCTTTGACCTGTTCTTCTGTAAAACCTCGTCGTTTAAGCCCGATGGAATTCACACCTGCAAAGGAGAGTGGCTCTCTTGCAGCTTTGACAAATGGGGGCACATCTTTTCTGATTAGAGAAGCACCACCAATAAAAGCATGTTTACCGATATGGGTAAATTGTTGTGCAGCAGCTTTGCCTTCTAAAATGGCCCAGTCATCTATGGTTACGTGGCCAGAGAGGCCTGTATAGCTGGCTAAAATGACGTTATTGCCTATTTGACAATCGTGGGCAATGTGCACGTAGGTCATGAGCAGGCAGTTGTCTCCGATTGCCGTTTTGAGTTTGTCGTTGGTGCCGCGGTGTATGGTTACGCACTCACGAATTTTAGTGTGGTTCCCGATTTCTACAGTAGTGTATTCGTTTCCAAATTTTAAATCTTGCGGAATTACACCAATACAGGCTCCAGGAAAAACATCGCAATCTTCTCCAATACGCGTGCCCGGATACAACACTGCATTGGAGTGTATATGGCAACCATTACCAATGATAACATCTGGGTGAATCACCGCAAAAGGATCAATGCGTACGTTTTGACCTATTTGTGCATCGAGTGATACAGAAGCGAGGTTAGAAATCATTCTGTTTTGTCTTTGATGATTTGTGCGAGCATGCTGGCTTCTGAGACTACTTTGCCATTTACATAGGCGGTTCCGCTCATTTCTACGAGGCCCCTGCGAATTGGGGAGTTGAGTATAAGTTCGAAAACGACGGTATCCCCGGGCACTACTTTTTGCTTAAAGCGCACATTGTCAATTTTCATAAAGTAGGTGGAGTAGAGGTGTGGGTCTTCTACTTGAGATAATGCAAAAATACCGCCAACTTGTGCCATAGCTTCTATTTGTAACACACCTGGAAATACAGGGTTTCCTGGGAAGTGGCCTGTAAAAATAGGTTCGTTCATGGTGATGTTTTTGACTCCAATAATAGAAGTGGGATGAATCTCCATGATTTTGTCTACCATCAAGAATGGGTAGCGATGTGGCAACATGCCTTCGATATCTTGGGTGGTGTAAAGGGGATCTTTGCTTAAATCGAATACGCGACCAGCTTGTTGTTGTTTTTTGATTTGCTCTTTTAGTACTTTTGCAAAGCGTACATTTCCCGAATGGCCAGGTCTAGCGGCAAGAATATGTGCTTTAATAGGCTTCCCTATTAGCGCGAGATCGCCAACGATATCGAGTAGTTTGTGACGAGCTGGTTCGTTTTCGCATTGTAGTTTATTGCTGTTCAACACGCCAATACCGTCCATAGTTACTTGAAGTTTTTCCTTTCCTAACAAATCTGCAAGGTGATCAAGTTCGGCTTTACTGACATCGGCCCGGTCTACCAAGACAATAGCATTGTCGAGGTCACCACCTTTGATGAGGTTATTTTTTGCTAAAATTTCGAGTTCTCGAAGAAAAACAAAGGTGCGGCAGTGTGCAATTTCTTGCTTGAATTCACCAATGTGATACATACTCGCATGTTGCGTGCCTAATACAGGTGACTTGTAATCTACCATAACGGTTAGGCGATAATTGACATCCGGAATCGCTAGAAATTCAATGCCTTTTTCGAGGTCTTCCCAGGGAATGTTTTCAGTAAGCTCAAAGTAATCTCTGACGGTTTCTTGTTGCTCATAACCAACTGCTTCAATGGCTCGAACAAAAGGGAGTGCACTGCCATCTAAAATTGGGATTTCCGGACCGTTCAGTTTAATCAAGGCGTTGTCTACTTGGCAACCGTATAAAGCGGCTAGAACATGCTCAGTGGTGTACACGCGAGCCCCATTTTGCTCTAAAGTGGTTCCGCGGTCGGTTGCGACTACATAATCGACATCTGCTTTAATAAGCGGTTGGTTTTCGAGGTCTGTGCGTTGAAATTTATAACCGTGGTTATCGGGTGCTGGGCATATTTCTAAGCGAACTGTTTGGCCTGTGTGCAAGCCGACGCCTTCAAATACTATGGGTTCTTTAATGGTGCGTTGTTGTTCTGTCATGCTTCTTTCTTTTTGAGCAGCTCACCTAGTTTGTTTTCTAGGTCGTAAATTTTACGGAGGAGTTCTGGCAATTTGCGAAAGCCAAAATGCGAGCGTTTGTAATCATTAATTGGAATGGCCGGAGTACCCATAAGGGTTTCGGCTTTTTTAACTGTAGATGGAATGCCCGATTGGGCTACAATTTTGGTGTGATCTGCAATACTGAGGTGGCCTGCAATACCTGTTTGGCCACCAATCATGACGTGCTTGCCAATTTTGGCAGAACCCGCTATGCCTACTTGTGCAGCCATGGCCGTGTGTTGATCGACGTCTACGTTGTGGGCAATTTGACACAAGTTATCGATTTTGACGCCTTTTCTGATAAAAGTTGAGCCCATTGTAGCGCGATCTATGCTGCAATTTGAGCCAATCTCTACGTCATCTTCAATGACAACATTACCTATTTGTGGAATTTTACTGTAAATACCGCTGTCGTCTGGGGCAAAACCAAAACCATCAGAACCTATCACAGTTCCAGCATGAATAATGCAGTTGGAACCAATACGACAATCTTTATACACGCTCACCGAAGGATAAATAGTAGTGTTTTTACCAATACTCACCTCTTCTTGAATGACAACGTTTGGATGAATTTGACAGTCATCAGCGATTTGAACATTTGCACCAATATAGGCAAAGGCACCAATGAATACATTTTGGCCGATACGCGCGCTTTCATGGATGAAACAAGGTTGTTCGATGATTGCCTCTTTTTTGTTCATGCGGTCGTAAATAGCCAAAAGCTGCGCAAAGCAAGCGTAGGCATCAGCAACTTTTACAAGGGTCAGTGTGGAAGGTAGTGCCCTAGCTGGTTCAAAGGAATCATTGACAATACATATACTCGAGGCTGTTGTGTAGATATGTTGTTCGTATTTTGGGTTAGAGAGAAAGCTGAGTGCACCTGCCTGACCCTCTTCAATTTTAGCAAGGCTAGTTACGGAGACATCGGGATTTCCGACGATTTCACCCTTGAGCATACCAGCAATTTGCAAGGCAGTAAATTCCATGTCCCAAAGTTAAAAAAACAAGCCTCCTACATCTTGTGTCAAAACTTAACTTTTAAACAATTTTGAAGGCAAAAATGTGAATTATACTAAAAATGAGGGGCTTTTTCCTTCAAATCATAGACTTTGACCTTGTCTTTGTACCAAATACACGTGGCGTATACAAACACTTTGGATTGGTACGTGGGTCGAAAATAAAAAACATGTATGGGTCTTGGCTCTTCGTTGAGCCTAGATTTTTGGTAATCGAAGCCGCCGTTTAAGAGTGCTTTTTGTAGTTGAATATCCGTATTGATACCAAGTGAACGTAAGTGTTCTTTAATTGCGGGGCTGTCATCGGCGTACACTAAATTTTTGTTTTTGGGCGCGTGAACAATTCGTGCGGTACTGGCCGTTCTTTTTCTTTTTTTGAGTGTCTTTACGCTTTGTACAAATGGAATGAAATCGACAACAAAGCTTTCGTCAGTCATGCGCGCTAAACAGTGAGCTTCTTTATTATTGCCATCTGTAAAAGTAAGATCGTAGACTTTGTGTCGGCCGCTGCGTATACTTTTAGTAAAGGAGATATCGGCGTCTTGGATCAGTCTGTAAAATTTGTTGTTGTCGAGTTTATGTTCTTTGTAAAAGGATTGAGCGTCCTGAGTATCGATCAGCCATAAGCGCTTATTCATGGCTTCTTTGACGCGGTTTTCTGGCATCCAGCTGCAACCTCGGGTATTGAAAATACCAAAAGTAAGAATGAGGCCAAGTCCGAAACCTAGTCCGTAATAACGAAGTCTTCTCCAGAATGATTCCATGGCATAAAAAAAGGGAGCGAACTCCCTTTCAAATTTAAATGAGTGCGTCTAATTTCTCTGCGAGTACTGCTTTTGGAACTGCACCAACTGATTTATCGACTACTTCGCCATTTTTAATAAAGAGAATGGTTGGAATCGAACGCACGCCAAACTGAGCAGATACGCCCATGTTGTGATCGACATTTACTTTACCGATAAGGGCTCTTCCTTCGTACTCTTGATGCATTTCTTCAATAACTGGGCCGATCATGCGACACGGTCCACACCACTCTGCCCAAAAATCGATGATCACTGGCTTGTCTGATTTCATGACGAGCTCATCAAAGTTTTGGTCTGTAATTTCTACTGCCATTTTATAATTTTTTTTGTCGTTACTAACTTAGGAGCGTCAAAATTAACGCTTTTTTAATTCTTGGGCCATATATTTTGCGGTATAGGATACTTTTTGCGCCTTTTTCACCATTTGTTGCGGACTGCCTTCAAAAAGTACTTGTCCTCCGCGCTGCCCACCTTCGGGCCCAATATCGATAATGTAATCGGCGGTTTTGATCATATCTAGGTTATGTTCTATGACGACGACGGTGTTTCCTTCATCTACGAGTCTTTGTAGTACCTTGAGCAATAATTGAATATCTTCAAAGTGCAGACCCGTCGAAGGCTCATCCAAAATATATATGGTTTTACCAGTGGCGCGTTTGGCCAGTTCAGCAGCTAATTTAATGCGCTGTGCTTCTCCGCCCGAGAGCGTGGTAGATGATTGCCCAAGTTGAACATAACCTAGACCTACTTCTTCGAGCGTGAGGAGCATTCGATGAATTTTTGGCTGATTTTCAAAGAAAATACACCCCTCAGCTATCGTCATTTGCAGGACGTCTGCAATGGTTTTGCCTTTGTAGCGAACTTCGAGTGTTTCATTATTGTACCTTTTACCATTACACTGCTCGCATAGCACATAGACATCTGGCAAGAAGTTCATTTCGATCAAGCGCATGCCGCCGCCGTTACAGGTTTCGCATTTGCCACCTGCCACATTAAAAGAAAAGCGTCCAGCCTTATAGCCTCGGATAAGTGCTTCTGGCATGCTGGCAAACAAACTCCTGATTTCGTCAAATACTTTGGTGTAGGTGACAGGGTTAGAGCGCGGTGTTCTGCCAATTGGACTTTGGTCTATTTCAATCACCTTGTCGAGGTATTCTAGTCCTTTGACCTGCTTGAATGGCAACGGTGTTCGAATAGGGTCGTAGAAATGATTCATCAGGATTGGGAAAAGCGTCTGATTGATCAATGACGACTTTCCACTACCGCTGACCCCAGTTATAAAGGTGAATGTTCCGAGTGGAATTTGAATGGACACATTTTTTAGGTTGTGACCCGTCGCGCCTTTTAATTGAAGAAAATTACCGTTTCCAGGTCTATTTTTTTTGGGTATTTCGATATTTCTTGTACCATTTAAATACCCCGCAGTAACGGTATCACTCTGCAGCATCTCGGTGTATGTACCTGCAAAAACAATCTGGCCACCATGGCGTCCTGCACCCGGGCCAATATCTACAATGAAATCGGCTGCCTCCATCATTTCTTTGTCGTGCTCAACGACTAAAACAGTATTGCCAATATCTCGTAATTTCGTGAGTGAACGAATAAGCTTGGTATTGTCTCGTTGGTGAAGGCCAATAGACGGTTCATCTAAAATATAAAGTACGTTTAATAGTTCAGTTCCAATTTGCGTTGCTAGTCTTATGCGTTGAGCTTCGCCACCTGAGAGCGTTTTTGCACTGCGGTGCATAGTGAGGTAGTCCAGGCCAACTTCTAGGATGAAACCCAAACGCGCATTGATTTCTTTGCTTATTTCTTTACCAATAAATAGGGCTTGCGTATCGAGCATTTCAGGTAATTTGGCACACCATTCTTGAAGGGCTTGCAAATCCATCATGGCAAGTTCACCAATGTGCTGTTCGCCAATTTTAAAATGCAGCGCTTCTTTTTTGAGACGAAAGCCTTGGCAGTCTGGGCATGTTTTTTTATGCATAAATCCTTGGGCCCAGCGTTCAATTGCGGTAGATGAATCTTCGGCGTGCCGGCCCATAAAATGAAGCAGTCCTTCAAAACGTTCTTGGCTATCCAAAGGCCCCAGTTCCATGTCTTCATTGCCGTAAAGCAACAACTCAATAAGTTCTTGGTCGATGTCTGCTATAGGCGTGTGCAGTGCGCATTGATGGGCTAGTAGAATTTTTTCAATTTTGTCAAAAATCCATGTTTTTTTGTAGGGGCCAAGTGGTGCAAGTCCACCTTTTCGGATAGAAAGCTTAGGGTCTGGGATGATTTTATCTTTATCCATTTCACTGACTTCGCCCAGTCCTTTACAGGTGGTGCAGGCACCATAGGGGGAGTTAAATGAAAAAAGGTTAGGTTCAGGTTCAGGGTAGGAGATGCCAGACGTAGGACACATCAACGACCTGCTAAAATGCCGCGTATTTCCGTTTTCTAGATCTAGCACCATGAGGGTGCCCTCACCGAGCTTCATACACGTTTGTATGGTTTCTAGGCAGCGTTTTTGGTCAACCTCACCAGCGATAAAACGATCGACAACAATTTCGATATCGTGGGTTTTGTAGCGATCTAACTTGATGCTTTTGCTTAATTCGAGCAATTGCCCATCTACCCGAACACGAATATAACCCATGCGCTGAACTTGCTCAAAAAGTTCGCGGTAATGTCCTTTTCTTCCTTTAACCTTGGGGGCAAGTAGGGCTACTTTTTTGCCTTTAAAAGTGTCTTGAACAAGGTGAGTGATCTCATGATCGGCATATTGAACCATTTTTTCTCCGGTTTGAAAGGAGTAGGCAGTTGCGGTTCTTGCAAACAAAAGGCGAAAAAAGTCGTATAATTCTGTGATGGTTCCTACGGTTGATCTTGGCGAGCGTCCGACTGTTTTTTGTTCAATAGCAATAACCGGGCTGAGGCCATCGATTTTGTCGACATCGGGTCTTTCTAGACCGCCAATAAATTGCCTTACGTAGGCTGAAAAGGTGTCTAAATAGCGGCGTTGCCCTTCTGCAAAGATGGTGTCGAATGCCAAAGAAGATTTACCACTACCACTGAGACCTGTAAAAACAACCAGCTTTTGACGAGGGATCTCGAGATGTAGGTCTTTGAGGTTGTGTTCTCGTGCGCCTTGAATTCGAATGAAATCGTTGGGGTTAGAATACTTCGACATTGTTGTTTTTAATGAGGGTCAAAATGCGCTGGAGTCAACAATGCATCAGAATTGCCAATTTAGCTACATTTTAGGATTGCAAAATTACATTAAATTTGTCTATATGCCTTTCCCTATGCACCGCCTTCTTTTGCTCTTTCTTCCTTTTTGGCTTTTTGCACAAGTGCCTCAAAAATCTTTACTACAAGCGAGCCTAATGAAGCTTGTCAACGACCCCCAACTCAAAGGAACCAAATGGAGTGTTTGTGCAGTAGATCTGCAAACCGGAGACACGATCGCCGCTTACAAGGCAACTCAGCAATTACCTGGCGCTTCGATTACTAAATTGGTAAGTTCGTCAGCAGCTCTTGCTTTTCTTGGTACAGAGCATCGGGCAAATACGCTACTCAACGTGGAAGGTGTAGTTCAATCTAGCGGAGTATTATCAGGTGATGTAAGAATTGTTGGTTTTGGCGATGTCTCTTTAGGCTCTAAGTATTTCAATTCATCCGGGACAGAGCTTCAATTTTTACATGAATGGGCGAAATTGTTAAAACAAAATGGGATAAAAGCCATTACTGGTGATATCATTGCCGATGCCACTGGCTTTGGGGTCAATCAATGCCCTTTAGGTTGGGAGCAGGCAGATATGGGTAATTATTACGGCTGCGGTGCTTTTGGCCTCAATTTTTATGATAACACACTGAAACTTTCTTTTCAAACTGGCGCAGCTGGTACAGCTGTTCGCTTGAAACAAATTTCTCCCTACGATGCTAAATATAGACTTGTCATAGAGGCCAAAGCAGCTGATATCACTGCTGATAAAAGTTATATTTACGGACAGCCGTATCAAGATTTCAGTACCATCAAGGGGCGCTTGCCTGCCAATCGAGATAATTTTGTAGTGAAAGCAAGTATGCCCGATCCAGAGCGCCTTCTTGCCGAACAATTTTATCAGGTACTCAAGGCCGAGGGCATACAAGTTCAAGGTGCTGCTGTTTCTGCAAGAACGAGGCCGGACATTACAGCTACCCTGAAATTGGCGCACAAGCCACTCTTTGTTCAGCAAGGAAAGACGCTAAGTGAAATTATTTATTGGACCAATCAAAAGAGCGTCAATTTATTTGCTGAAGGAAATTTATTGCAATTGGGTTTGCAGCGTTTTGGAACCGGAACTTATGAGAATAGTTTAATCGTTTTGGACAGTATTTTGCTCTCATGGCAAATAGGCCCTTGCCGTATTGTGGATGGAAGCGGTCTATCAAAGAACAATCGCATGAGCGCTTCTCAATTTGTACAGCTTCTTAGCAAACAAGTAGCTGCACCCTATTTTGCTACTTTCTACCGAAGTATTCCTGTGTTTGGGGTTTCAGGCACGGTAAGTTATCTTTGTAAAGGACAAGCAGGACAAGGCAAAATTCATGCAAAAAGCGGGAGCCTAGATAGCGTGAAGTCTTTTGCTGGCTATGTCGATTCAAAAAGCGGGCATCAAATTGCTTTTGCAATAATTGCCAATGATTTTCCGGGTGGGGGGTATCAATTGGCAAAAAAAATGGAGCCATTTTTCAATAGTTTGGCTACATATTGAGCTCAACCTTAATGATTTCCTTCCAAAAGTCTTGGATACGCATACCAGCAACACCGAGCATTTGCGGAACAATACTTGCCGGAGAAAACCCAGGCGTTGTATTGACCTCGATGACGAACGGTTTGTTTTGAACGAGCATAAAATCAATTCTAGCGAGGGCTCGCAAGCCGAGCAGTTCATATATTTTTTTGGCCTGATCTTGCACCTCTTCAGCAATTTGCTCGGACACCCGGGCTGGGGTAATTTCTTTTGATTTGCCATCATATTTGGCTGCGTAGTCAAAAAATTCGGTTTCGGAAACAATTTCGGTAAGGGGTAGGGCAACAAGTCCACTTGTACTTCTAAACACACCACAAGTAACCTCAATACCATCCAAAAAAGCCTCTGCAACTGCAGTTCGGCCTTCTTTGAAAGCGCTTTCAAAAGCAATTTGAACGTCATCTAATGACTTAACTTTAGAAATCCCAAAGCTAGAACCGGAATCGGATGGCTTTACAAAAAGAGGAAGCCCAAGCTCCTTTGTCAAGGAGGCTGCATCAATTTGATCTCCAGAATGAAATAATTTTGATTGGGCAACGTCAAAACCAAATCCTTTCAGAAACTGGTTACAATACCATTTATCAAAAGAGAGGGCACTTGCCAAAACGCCCGAATTGATGTAAGGTATTTGACACATGTCCAAATAGGCTTGAATACGGCCATTTTCGCCCGGATCTCCATGGGTATAGATTATGGCTGCAGCAATATTTTCTTCTAATTCAAGGCGCTCTTGCCAGTTTTCTCTTGAAATTTCAACAAGAATGCAAGTTAGGTGGTCAGGGAAATTTTTTTGAATAATTTGAGCACTCTCTATAGAGATATGGTATTCGGAGGAGAATCCTCCGCAAATGAGTCCGATTCGCTTCATGCGTTTATTTTAAGACGAAATTATCTAAAATTGGTAATTTCGCAGCATGAGGCCCTTGTATTTTATTTTTCGGTTTGCATTAACAATCAGTTTTCGCTTGTTTTTTAGACGCGTCGAACAAGTGCGCCCAAGCAACAAACGCTTTGGCAGAACCATTTTTGTAAGTAATCATCCTTCGGCATTTCTAGACCCTCTGGTCATTGCTGGTTTGCGCAAGCCTGTTGTTTTTTTCATGACGCGCTCAGATGTATTCAACCGCTTTACTCGGCCTATTTTTTGGTTGGCCCATATGTTGCCGATCTATCGCCAACAAGATGGTGGCAATTCACAAGAAAAAAACAAAGCGGTTTTCAAAAAGGCAACGCAAGCATTGGCCAGAAATCGAAATCTTCTTCTTTTCGGCGAAGGAATTACTGACGACGTTTTTGAACGCAGGCTCAAGCCCATCAAAAAAGGTGCGATTCGGATTGGTTTCACAGCTCTAGAAGACCTCAATTGGAGCGTCCAGATAGAAGTGCAGGGCTTGGGCATCAATTACACAGACCCGGGCGTGCTGCGCAGCGATGTCCTTATTGCTGCTGCTGAACCAATTGTATTGAACAATTACAAGGATGCTTATTTGGAGAATCCTTCTAAAGTGATTTCTGAACTCAATCGGGAGTTAGAAATCCGCATGCAAGGTCAAATTACGCATTTGAATGCGGAGCACCATGTATTGTTGCACGAACAAATCATGATGCTCAATCGCAAAGGTATGCACGTATCTTGCTATGATTCGACTATTTCTCTTCAAGATCGTTGGGATTATTCGCGTCAGCTTGCCTTGCAAATGAATGAACTCAATGAATCGGCAAATCAACAACTCATCAACTTTTCAACTGATACGCTAAGTCCATATTTGAAGCAGTTGGCGCAAATCGGATTATCAGAAGCCGAACTCTATTGGTTTGCGCTAGAACGAAATTGGAAAGTGCGTACAATAATGCTTACATTGATTCAATTGCCATTCTTTTTATTTGGACTTATTCACGTGGCCGTTCCGCATTTATTGGTAAAACGTTTTGTCGAAAGTAAGTTTGAGCGCAAAGTATTTTGGTCCTCGTCAAAAATGGGGATGTTATTAGTGTTGTTGCCATTATGGAATATTCTTGTTTTTATGGCTTTATCTTTTTTGATACACGAAAAATGGTATTTCTGGCTTACTTACTTTGTTTCATTGAATTTTGTGGCGGTGGCTTATTATTTATTCATCAAGAACACCACACTTTTAAGAAAATCCGTACGTTATAACGCACAAAGTTTGCAAACAATTGTTGCAGAACGCAAAAGAGTGCTTGAACAATTAGGAAAACTTCAATTCTAATGGAAGATACAATTCGAATTAAAAAACCAAAATGGCTTCGCGTCAAATTACCTACAGGTGAAAATTACCGCAAGGTGAGGGGTCTTGTCGATGAGCACAAACTCCATACAATTTGTGAGAGTGGAAGCTGTCCGAATATGGGGGAGTGTTGGGGTGAAGGCACGGCCACATTCATGATTCTAGGTAATGTTTGTACGCGTTCCTGTGGTTTCTGTGGTGTGCAAACCGGAAAGCCTGAGCCGGTTGATATTTTTGAGCCTGGTAAGGTTGCAAATTCAGTTAAAATTATGGGGGTCAAGCACGCAGTCATTACTTCCGTTGATCGGGATGATCTCAAAGACGGCGGTGCTGACATCTGGGCGCAAACCGTAAGAGCCATCAGACAGCAATCTCCGGGTACCACATTAGAAACACTCATACCTGATTTTGCGGGCAATTGGTCAAATCTTCAAGTGCTTATTGATGTTGCACCTGAGATTGTTTCACACAACCTAGAAACGGTCAGAAGACTCACCAAGCAAGTTCGAATTCAGGCGAAATATGACCGTAGTTTAGAGGTGTTGTTCCGACTCAAAAAAGGAGGAATGCGGACTAAATCTGGCGTGATGCTCGGCTTGGGAGAGACAGAACAGGAGGTTTTGGAAACCATGCAAGACCTAAGAGCTGTTCATGTTGATATTCTGACGCTCGGGCAATATTTGCAACCCACCCCCAAACATTTGCCGGTTGTCGAATTTATTGAGCCAGAAAAATTCGCTTTTTACGAACAAAAAGGCCTAGAAATGGGTTTTAGGTTTGTGGAAAGCGGTCCGCTCGTTCGTTCCTCCTACCACGCCGAAAAGCATCTATTCGATCTATAAAATTTTTGAAAGTGTGCACAATAAAATTTTATAACTAAAATTTTGCGAATGCTAAGCCTCTTCATCTATTATTAACAGAATATTTCTTAATTTGGCACATTGATTATGCACTATTAACATTTGCAATATGAATAAAAAGGTATATGTATTTGGTTCCTTGATAGTTACAAGTGTATTTGCACTTGCTTTTGTCGCTTTCCAACTGCTCCCAAAATCGGCGCTATATCGCCAAGAAGGGTTGTCAGCTCTACAAGAAGGTCGTGCGACTGACGCTATGGCTTGGTTAAAAGCGCGTTACATTGACGTCAATACAGGCGAGCCTGTTTCTGAAGCTGTGCTTGCGCAGATAGAAGCCGACATACGCAAGAAAGGGATGTCTAAATCCATCGTTTTTGAATCTTTGGGCCCCGATAACATTGGTGGTCGCACACGTGCTATTTGCGTAGACCGCAGTAATATCAACCGTGTTTGGGCGGGTGGTGTTTCGGGCGGTTTGTTTGTTTCGAACAACAAAGGAAACTTCTGGGAACGTGTGCTTCCATACGTTACAGCAGGTGGTAACCCATTTATTTCGAGCATGACCATGACTCCAGACAACACCCTTTACGTTGCCACTGGTTCAAATGACGAAGGATGGGGTGGTAACGGGGTTTGGTATTCTACAGACTTCGGAAGTACCTTCGAGAAAATTCCAGGCACTTCGAGCGCCACAGAAATTGCCAGCTCAAATGCGGATAATTACGTATGGTTGGCAACGGCTTCAGGTCTAAAAAAATGGAAAGTTGGCGACGCTTCGCTTACGAGTGTACCTGCCTCTTCCGGAGGTTGTTTTGCACTTCAAGTTTCTACCAACGGTCAAGTTATTGTTGCGGCATACGGTGCCAACAAAACCTTTATTTCCAATGATGGTGGTATTACTTTCACCGACAAGTCCGGAACAAACGCCAATAACTTGGTACCCACAGGTGCCTCGCGCATTGAATATGCTATTTCGCCAACTTTAAACGACGACGGCGCCTTTTCGATTTATGCAACCCGCACCAATTCAAATCTAATGTCGATGCACGTTTCTCACGACAACGGCCAAACATGGAATCAATTTGTCGGTGCTTCTGGCCCGCCAAACGAATTCGATATTTATCGCAACCAAGGTACTTACAACAGTATCCTCTCTGTAGACCCGACTGACTCAGAGCGTTTATTAATTGGTGGTATCGACGTTTGGGAATGGAAACAAACGGTTAATAATCCGCCCTCAGGTGGGTTTGAGAAAATTTCTCTTTGGTTTGTAAACCCGAGTTCACCTACGTATGTTCATGCCGACAACCACGAAATGAAATGGGACAACAACAACCGTTTATACCTAGGTAATGACGGAGGTATTGGTATTACCGTCGACAAAGGTGCCAATTGGTATCCTGCAAATCGCGGCTACAACGTGACTCAATTCTACGGAATCGCCTACGATGCAGCCGGACGCGTTATGGGTGGTACCCAAGACAACGGTACGCTCTACAACGACTTCTCCTTATCAACATACCATGAGTTCCGCCAGGTAAATGGTGGTGATGGTTTCGAATGTGAGATATCCTTCTTCAACCCGAACGTCATGATCTCCTCGATTTACTACAACACCATTTCTCGTTCTGGAGACCGCGGTGTCAACTGGACTAACTTTAGCCCGAACCTCCCAGGAACATACGACGCACCGGGTACGGATGGAAGCCCTTACCATCCTTTCCACACAGAACTTTTCTTAGCAGAGTATTTCGATCCTAATTCCGAAGACTCTGTAACTTACATACCGAAGAAAAACTATGATGCAGGCGCTATGCTACGCATTCCTTCTTTGGCCTCCGGAGATACCATCACTATAGCTGCGCCGACGGCTCTTTATTTTGATGATACACTCTATTACGACCCATCTTTAACCGTGAACAATGTCAATTTTGGTATCAATACTGCAACCGGCGAAACCGTTGAAATGGGTTCTGATACCGTAATTTTCAATGTCGCTTGGGATACACTTCGCGTTGCAGACCCTTACCAATCTTGGTTCTTAGTTTATGTAAATGCAAATGGTGGCGAATTGTGGGGAACCCGAAACGCCGGTCGTTTTTCAGTAACCAATCCTGGTTGGCTTTGTGTAGCTAGAGGTTTTGGAGGTGGTACTTTCAATTCTGTAGATGTCGAGTTTTCGCGCGATCTAAATCATTGTTACATCAGTTCAGGCAACGGTGTATGGCGTTTAGATGGCCTCGGTGACATCTACACCAGTGACCCAGATTTTGCCTCTAAAGCTGGCTATGTAACCCAAGGCGCCAATACAACACCTCCATCTGGTACAACCCTTACCAAGATTACCAATACTTCTTATGAGGGTATTGCCATCAATCCGAACAATGCCAATGACCTCGTTTGTTTTGCAGGTTTCAATGGCACGAACAAACGGACAAACAATGCAACAGCAAGTAGTCCTACATTTACAAATCTCGGAGCCATTGTCTCAGGTATTGCTACATACGACGGTATCATCGATCGCAACGATCCGGATATTCTAGTAGTAGGAACCTCTAATGGGGCATGGGTTTCCGAAAATGGTGGTGCTACTTGGGCTAACGCTTCTACTGGCTTTGAAGGTACACCAGTATATGAAGTACTCCAAAGCTGGCGCTCATTCGACGAAGGCAATAGTAGACCAGGCGAAATCTACTTAGGTACTTTCGGACGTGGTATTTGGAGAACTACGCAATTCCTCGGAACAAATAATCCTTCGGGCGCACCTGCTGGTCAGTTCAAAACGAAGTTGCGTACTTACCCGAACCCAACCCGAGACAACACAACTCTGGTTTTTGAATTAGCACAGAGTGGTAAAGTAGAGGTTCAAGTATACTCCATTACAGGCCGTTTGGTATGGTCCAAAACGACTCAAATGTCTGACGGTACTCAAGAAATGAGTATTGACGGTGCTGATTTACCAACCGGTACCTATATCGTGAAATTCAGTTCAGGCAAGCAAACCGATACGGCTAAGTTTATCAAAATGTAAACTTTTGCAAAAGCATAGAATAAAGGAGACTTCGGTCTCCTTTTTTTGTCAAATTTTTTCGTCACGGATTATAACCGTCTGACTTGGACCAACAACAACCTTCTGAGCGTGCCCCAGATCTTCCATGGTTATAAGACTAAGGTCGTCACCAGTGGCCTCGCTAAAGTATTT